>JAHEEM010000238.1 GCA_024640695.1 Rhodospirillaceae bacterium
GTCGCTCGGTACCTCGATAATGCCGGACGCCTCATCGCTAATACCGAGTTCGGAAGCGGAACACAGCATGCCTTCCGAGCTCACACCACGTATGTTAGCGGCTTTGATCTTAAACGCCCCAGGCAAGACTGCATCGATGCGCGCAAACGCGGTCTTGAGGCCGGCTCGAGCATTTGGCGCACCACATACCACGCGACGGACTTTCTGACCGTCATCTACGCTGCATACACGCAAGCGTTCTGCGTCAGGGTGCGCCTCGCAACCTATGATTTCAGCGACGACGACGCCGCTAAAATCGCCGGCCACGGGCAACACAGCATCGACCTCAAGGCCCGAGGTCGTCAGCAATTCTGCCAAAGCAGGCGCATCAAGATTTGGCTCGATCCAATCGAGCAACCAATCGACATTCACACGCATCGCTTAGAACTGCCTGAGGAACCGTAAGTCGCCATCGAAAAACTGTCGCAGATCGTCGACACCGTAACGGAGCATCGCGAGCCGCTCAACGCCCATACCAAAAGCGTAGCCTTGAAAGTTTTGGGGATCGATTCCCGCGTTCTTGAGCACACTAGGGTGCACCATCCCGCAGCCGAGCACCTCCAGCCAACGCCCCGACTCGGATAGGACGTCAACCTCCGCAGATGGCTCGGTGAATGGGAAGTAGGACGGCCGGAAGCGGAGCTCAACCTGCCTTTCGAAAAAGTTGGAAAGGAACTCGTAGAGGAGAAACTTGAGGTTGGCAAAACTGATGCTTCGGTCAAGGGCAAGACCTTCTACCTGCGTGAACATTGGTGTGTGGGTCAGATCTGAATCGCATCGATAGACCCGACCCGGAGCTATCAAGCGAATCGGTGCGCCCTGGGCCTGCATTGCACGAATCTGGACGGGTGACGTGTGAGTGCGCAGCAATCGACCGGACTGGAGATAGAACGTATCGTGCATCGCCCGCGCTGGATGATGTTCGGGTATGTTTAAGGCCGTGAAGTTGTAATATTCGTCCTCAATCTCAGGGCCCGTGTGGACCTCGAAACCAGCCCGCTCGAAAATTTTGCGCATGCGGCGCAGCGTGCGGGTGATCGGATGTAAGCTACCGGGCGACTGGCCGCGGCCGGCCAAGGTCACATCGATTGCATCCTGCCGAAGCTGCTGTTCAAGTTCCTTTGCCTGGAGATCGGCGCGGCGCGTTGCGATTGCCTCGGTCAACTCACGCTTTGCTTCGTTGATAGCCTTGCCGGCGCCAGGGCGCTCACTCTCTGGCAGACGCCCGAGCTCCTTGAGCTGACTTGTCAGGCTGCCCTTGCGGCCTAGCAGACCCACCCTCAACGCGTCGAGCTCGAGAAGGTCATTGGCCGCATGAACGGCCGTAAGCCCCTCGTCGCGTAGCGCGTCGATGCTAGTCATCTTTGCAACCTGACAAGCATCGGTAATCCGGCGTCACCCCAAAGATACGAGGCACGCGACGAGTCCCTTTCGCTCAACACGACGACGGCCTCGGGCCAGGACGAGCTAAGGGGCCAGGGCTTCTTTGGCTGCAGACGCGATCGCGGCGAATGCCTCTGGATCGTAGACCGCAATGTCTGCAAGGACCTTCCGATCGACCTCGATCTCCGCTCGGCTCAGACCATGAATCAAGCGACTGTAGGACAGTCCATGAATCCTGGCTGCCGCGTTGATCCGCGTGATCCAGAGGGATCGAAACTGGCGCTTGCGTTGGCGTCGGTCTCGATACGCGTACTGACCGGCCTTGATGACCGCTTGCTTGGCGACTCGGAAGACCTTACTTCGGGCACCGTAGTAGCCCTTGGCTTCCTTCAGGACTTTCTTGTGGCGGGCCCTCGCAACAACTCCGCGTTTAACTCTAGCCATGCCTCACTCCTTAGCCGTACGGCAGCATTTTACGAACAGCCTTGACGTCGGCATCGGCAACCTGCCGCATAACGCCGAGCTGCCGCTTTCGCTTCGAGGACTTCTTCGTCAAGATGTGACTCAAGTGCGACTGCGCCCGCTTGAACCCACCCTTGGCGGTGCGGCTAAACCGTTTCGCGGCGCCGCGATTACTTTTCAATTTTGGCATAGCTCATTAGCTCCTATTTATGTAGCCCGATCGAGAGCTAAATGCCTCGTCAGGCGGCTCGTCAGCGACGACCCCGCCACGGGGTCGAGTGACTCGCACTTCTTGTTGCATAACCTGCTCAGCTGGCAGGTCGCTTCTTGGGCGCGATAACCATAATCATCTGACGCCCCTCAAGTTGCGGATGCTGCTCCACAACTCCAACTTCCTCGAGATCCTTTTGAACGCGCTTCAATAGCTCGACACCGAGTTGCTGGTGCGCCATCTCACGACCTCGAAATCTCAGAGTCACTTTTGCCTTGTCGCCGACCGACAAGAACTTCACCAGATTTCGAAGCTTGATCTGGTAGTCGCCCTCCTCGGTGCCGGGCCGGAACTTGATCTCCTTCACCTGCGTCTGCTTCTGCTTTCGCCGTGCTGACTGCGCCTTCTTGTTCTGCTCGAAGACGAACTTGCCGTAATCCATGACCCGGCAAACCGGGGGGTCTGAGTTTGGAGCGACCTCGACGAGGTCCATCTCAGATTCCCGTGCTCGGGCCAAGGCATCCTCAATAGGCATCACACCGACCTGTTCGCCGCTGGCTCCAATGACGCGTACCTGCGGCGTCGTGATCTCGTCGTTGCGCCTAACACGCTTACCTTGGACGATATTTCGCTCCTTTTCCCCGCACCTGACAAAGTATTGTCAACGCGTCGCGCGCGACAATCCCCAAAATATAAAAAACCCTCGCGAAGAGGCTTGCCTCCCCCTCGCGGCGCCAGCCGGTGTCGCCACCAGCCGCAAACGAGCGAATTGTAAGCTTCACCGACGGACGACACAAGGCTAGCCTGCGCCCAAACGCCTTGATTTTCAGAGGCTTCTTGGAGACGCTTCGGGCGCCCCATCCGTCTGTTATAAGCGACTCGATAAAGGGGGCGTAGCCCCCTACCGCGGACCTGGTAGGCGCGAGTGGGATCGAACCACCGACCACCACCATGTCAAGGTGGTGCTCTACCACTGAGCTACGCGCCTGGAAGGGGGCAACAATACCGACTAAGCCCCCCTATACTCAAGTACCAACCGCAATATCGTCCGCCGGAAGGCCCTCTCTAGGCGGCAGATTGAACCCACTCTGACGCAACTCAGCAATCTCATCGCGAAGACGCGCGGCTGACTCGAACTCCAGGTCTCTAGCCAGGCGGTACATTTCTTTCTCCAGCGCTGCGATGCGCCGCGCTGTTTCTTCCGGCGTCAGGTGACGATGGGGCGGAGTCTTCCGGGCCTGGCGTCGCCCTCCCGGTCGCTCGCCGACCGACCGGCGCGCACCCTCCATGATATCGGCGACATCCTTGCGGATCGACACCGGCACAATGCCATGCTCCTCATTGTGCGTAATTTGCTTTTCGCGCCGACGACTAGTTTCCGCGATCGCACGCTCCATCGAGCCGGTTACGACGTCAGCATACAGAATGGCTTTTCCATGAATGTTCCGCGCCGCCCGCCCGATCGTCTGGATCAGCGCCCCCTCCGACCGCAAGAACCCCTCCTTGTCCGCATCGAACACGGCAACCAGCGAGACCTCCGGCAGA
This sequence comes from Rhodospirillaceae bacterium, assembly GCA_024640695.1. GTDB lineage: Bacteria > Pseudomonadota > Gammaproteobacteria > Steroidobacterales > Rariloculaceae > JAHEEM01. The sequence goes on from JAHEEM010000238.1 coordinate 3,641, forward strand.
TCTAAGCCTTCTCGCAAGAGATTGATGCCTACAAGCACGTCGAACTCTCCGAGCCTTAGATCGCGGATGATCTCAGTTCGTTCGACCGTGTCAATATCCGAATGTAAGTACCGGACGCGAATACCGTGTTCCTGAAGGTAATCGGTCAAGTCCTCCGCCATACGCTTAGTAAGCGTCGTAATCAGGACACGCTCATTGGCGGCCGCTCGCTCATTGATTTCTGACAGCACGTCATCGACCTGGATTCCCGCAGGTCGAATTTCGACTTCGGGGTCGACCAGTCCCGTCGGCCGCACGACTTGCTCTACTATCTGGTCGGACTGCGTGCGCTCGAAGGGCCGCGGAGTTGCCGAGACAAATATCGTCTGCGGGCTGAGGCGTTCGTACTCATCGAATCGCAATGGCCGGTTATCCAGAGCCGACGGCAAGCGGAAGCCATACTCAACGAGTGTTTCCTTACGCGACCGATCACCGCGATACATGCCGCCGAGCTGCGGAATAGTCACATGACTCTCATCCACGAACAGCAGCGCGTCATCAGGCAAGTAATCGAACAGCGTCGGTGGCGGCTCTCCCGGCTTGCGTCCAGACAAGTATCGGGAATAATTCTCAATCCCCGTGCAATAGCCAATCTCAAGAATCATCTCGATGTCGAAGCGCGTGCGTTGCGCCAAGCGTTGCTCTTCGACGAGCTTATTCGCCGCACGCAACTCCTTCAGCCGGATAGCGAGATCTGCGCGTATCTGATCGACCGCGGCAAGCAGGGTCTCCCTGGGTGTTACGTAGTGAGTTTTCGGAAAAATCGTTGCCCGAGGGACCTTGCGTGTCACCTCACCGGTCAACGGGTCGAAATAGCTCAGGCCTTCGATCTCTTCATCGAACAGCTCGATCCGCAGGGCCTCGCGCTCGGATTCAGCTGGGAACACGTCGATGATGTCACCACGGACCCGATAAGTGCCCTGGCTCAAGTCCATGGGATTTCGCGTGTACTGCAACTCCGCCAACCGCCGCAGCAGTTCCCGTTGATCGATGACGTCACCGCGCACAAGGTGCAACACCATGCCGAGGTAGGCCTTCGGATCGCCCAATCCATAAATTGCAGAGACTGTGGCAACGATGATGGTGTCCCTGCGCTCGAGCAAGGCCTTGGTCGCGGAAAGTCGCATCTGCTCTATATGGCTATTTATCGATGAATCTTTCTCAATGTAGGTGTCCGTCGTTGGGACGTAGGCTTCCGGCTGGTAGTAGTCGTAGTAGGAAACGAAATACTCCACGGCATTGTTCGGAAAAAAATCTCGCATCTCCCCGTAGAGCTGAGCTGCCAG
>JAHEEM010000037.1:0-16549 GCA_024640695.1 Rhodospirillaceae bacterium
GAGTATCCTCGGTCAAACTAGAGAACCAAAGATCGGACTGCAGGTGATGGCAGCCCGCCGAGGGAGCAGAGAAAAACAGTCACTGGAAATTGCTCGCTTAACTCGCGAGTGTTTCGTCTGCGAGCTGAGAGAATGCGTCGCGAATACCACTAGCTGCCGAAAAAATCCCCGTCGCGGATTCAGCGTAGCGCGCGGCCCGCGTCGCGGATTCAGCGCAGGGCGCGGTCGCCGCCGTGGATGCCGCGTAGAGCGCGGTCGCCGCCATGAATTCCAAGTAGCGCGCGGTCCCCGCCGTGAATTCCGCGCAGAGCGCGGTCACCGCCATGAATCCCAAGTAGAGCGCTGTCGCCGCTGTCAATTCCGCGTAGAGCGCGGTCGCCGCCATGAATCCCATGTAGAGCGCTATCGTCGCCGTGAGTCCCGCGTAGAGCGCGGTCACCGCCATGAATGCCGAAGAGGTCATTAGATAAAGATAGAATCGCCATCCCGCCGGCACTGGGCTGAAGACCGGTAAACTCAATGACCTGCCCAGAATAGGGAGAGAAACCGCTGTCGACCGAGAGAGCGATCGAGTAATCGAGCGATAACTTTCCCACTGACAATACACCCACCAAGTGGTCTACACTCTCAATCTTACCTCTGAGCGCAATCGGTGATGAGCCAGGAATGTAGGAAGTCTAGATGCTCAGCAGAAACGTTAATTCCTTACTTTCCCCTGCAGCAACGACATAGTCGCCTACCGAGAAATCAGTTAAGTCCGAAGCCGTAAGAAAGACCTGGCCGAGAATCGTGATGCTCGGTCCATTTACGGAACTGTCTACTGCGTCCACAGGCCCCATTACTATAGTGTCGAATAACTGACGATCGCCACCGAGAATTCCACGCAGAGAATTGTCCCCACCATGAATACCGGCGGTTGAACTAATAATAGAAATACCTGCGACCGCCGGCGGAACGAGCCCCAGTAATAAACTTGCGACCAAGCCGACCGCGAATAGACTCACGCTATAAGAAGGGATCCGTCGGATACGGCGCCCTCGAACGGCCTGAGCGCCAACTCCGATAGTCTGCCGAAACTGTGATCTTGGCTTTTTCATTGTGATTATTTCCCGCCGCACCGCCCCAGCACTTAAGAGGCATTCTTGTTATTGTGATTCCGTAGTCGTTTTACAGAACCTGGCTTTTACTAGACATAACGTCTATTTGCGGGCTAATTTTCGACCTATCCTTGATGCAGGTCAAGTCTTTGTAGCCGGAAAAAGCTCAGAGTTACGGCGAGTTACACGAGGTTTCCAGTCTGACACGTTAGGAGCTCGCTAGGCGCTTCGCCCACTAGACGATTAACTTAATGTTTTCCTTAGAAATTACCCCCACCCCTGAGCACAAGGCCGGCCTGCTCTCCCAGCTACCTTTGACCACTGGAAGACTGCTTATTCGGGAGTTTCAACTTGCGGATGCTAGGGACCTCTTCGCCCTCCACAGGGACGCACTAGCAACTAGGTACGCAGGTGGAACCCGTACCAAGGCACAGTCCTTTCAGTCGTTGTGCCGGATCATAAACAGAGTTCGCGAAACCGGGTTCGGAGCGCTCGCGGTCCAACACCGAAATGATAGTAAATTAATCGGTTGGGCCGGCATTCAGCGGATAACTGACTCTGACCGATACGAAATTCTATATGCACTAAACCCCACCCATTGGGGCAACGGTTTAGCCACTGAAGCTAGCAGAGCCCTGCTGCACTCTGCATTTACCCTGCCTAGCGGCGCGTTGAAGGAAGTCTTTGCCCTGGTCTTTCCACAGAACATCGGGAGTATCTGCGTACTCGAAAAGATCGGAATGGAGTTTCTCGAATACTATTTCGACCAGTCGACCCAGCGCTATGCCTGCCTCTATCGCATTTCTCAGAGCAATTTTCTTTCAACCGCCCCGTAAATCACCAAGATCAGTCTTCTTCAAAGAAATAGATCCCAACCCCTACGCTGCGCGGCTTGCAGCCATCCCGCGAATCCTTATCTAACTCGTTCTCTCCGATCCAGTGATCCGCTTCTTCAATGAACCTAGAGCCTTCGTTTCTGACCCAGGAACGAAACGCTTCTCTAGACGCCTCGCTTAACTGATCCGACCAAGCAAACCGCTCAAAGCGGCCTTCGTTCTCGTTTAGCTCTTGGGTATAGTCGTCCCGGCTAACAAGGTCCGCGTTGTGAGCTACAGTACACGCCAGATTACCCATAGAGAGAAAGATATTTCGAATAAAATCCTGATCAAATTCTTCTGGCTGAAAGTAGCGTTTTTGAACTGTAAGGAATCCGTTAGACTCGGACACAACTTCCGCACGTTTAAGCTCCTCCTTTATCGCGCCTACTGGTATATCACCAGCGTATCGTCTCGCAAGCTCCGAGAAGCTAATTATCCCGTCGAAGGGAAGCGGAGCCGGCCTACCCGGAGATTCGGAAAAGTCTCCATCAAAATGCCAATAGTGCAACAGCAAGTTAGCGGGACTAATCTCCATCGCTGGCGTCCAGCGATGACTCTCAAACTCGTCACGCACCTTTTTAATCTCCTTTCGAGAAATGCCTGTCATTGCGGCAATTCGAGAAACATTCGTAGGGCGCCCTCTTAAACCATAATCTTCTGACGCAACAGTAACGAATACGGCACGAGCCAAGGATTTAAACTCGTTGTAGCCGATCCCGCATTTCAAGCTGAGACTGATCAGCGGTCGAAGTAATCCCGCGAGAGAAGTGAGCAGTGTTTCTTGCAAGGTCGAACGCATTAAGTGCCCCGCGGTAGCGTGCTTAGTAGTCGCGCTTCATCCCACGTTTCAATCCCGAGTTCCCTTGCTTTATCGAGCTTTGAACCTGGATTTTCCCCAGCAACCACAACGTCTGTGGACTTCGAGACGCTACCGGTAACTTTCGCGCCCAGCGCAATCAGGCGCTCCTTCGCCTCGTCGCGCGTCAAGCTCTCGAGAGCCCCGGTTAATACGAACGTTTTTCCCGCCAGAATAGCATTTGCAGAGGCTGAAGTCGGTTGCTCACGCGGCCAGTGTACTCCGTGATTTAGCAGCTCCATTATTACGTCCTGGTTATGCCGTTCCTGAAAAAAGGCTCGGACATGCGCTGCGACGATTGGACCGACGTCAGGCACGGTCGTCAGGTCATCCTCACCGGCGCTCATTAGCTCATCAAGCGAAGCAAAATGTTCTGCCAAGGCAAGCGCCGTAGCCTCACCGACTTCGCGTATACCGAGGGCATATAAAAATCTTGGCAAGGTCGTCTCCTTGCTATTCTCCAACGCAGAAACGATATTTACAGCCGACTTCTCGCCCATTCGCTCTAGGCCTTCGAGTTGGCTCTGCGTCAACTCGTAGAGGTCAGCAGGGTTCTTAACTAAGTCCTGCTCGACAAGTTGATCGACTAGCTTCTTACCGACGCCTTCAATGTCCATAGCCTTACGGGAAGCAAAATGCAGGATCGCCTCCTTGCGTTGGGCGGCACAGTAGAGCCCGCCGACGCAGCGAGCGACCGCCTCGGCTTCCGCTCGAATCACATCCGACCCGCAGACAGGACAGGCTTTCGGCAAGCGAACGCGCCTGGCCCGCGGCGGCCGGCGCGCTACTACCACCTTGACCACTTCCGGGATCACATCCCCCGCTCGGCGAACGATTACGGTATCGCCAATTCGGACATCTTTGCGGGTGATCTCATCCATGTTGTGAAGCGTGGCATTGCTCACCGTTACACCACCGACGAATACCGGCGCCAGACGCGCGACGGGAGTCAGCGCGCCCGTCCGGCCAACCTGAAACTCGATGTTCCTAATCACCGTTAATTCCTCTTGTGCCGGAAACTTGTGGGCGATCGCCCAGCGCGGCGCCCGCGACACAGAGCCTAGAATGTCCTGCAGATGGCCGCTATTCACCTTGTAGACCACGCCATCGATTTCATAAGGTAATTTTTCCCGTTTAACCCGGATATTGTCGTAATAGGCCAAACAGCCCAGAAATCCGACTGTCACTTTCCACTCTGGGCAGGTCTTGAAGCCCAGTTCATACAGCAGGCCGAGGATCTCGCGCTGCGACTTCGGCACGCTCATGCCTTCGCAGAACCCGAGGCCATAGAAAAAGACGTCAAGCGGGCGCCTGGCTGTGAGCCTGGCATCGAGCTGCCGCAAGCTTCCTGCGGCTGCGTTGCGGGGATTTACAAAGGCTTTGTCGCCACGTTTGAGGGCACCGCGGTTATATTCCTCGAATCCGGCCTTCGGCATGAAAACTTCGCCGCGCACTTCCAGACGAACGGGCGGCGTCCGCCCGCGAAGCCGCAAAGGCACGGCCGCAATAGTTCGCAGGTTATGCGTGATGTCTTCGCCTTGTCGCCCGTCACCACGGGTAGCTCCGCAGGCGAGCACACCCTTCTCGTAAATTAGGCTGACAGCCGCACCGTCGAGTTTCGGCTCGGCAACGTATTCGACTTCCTCTGTGACTACACCCGCACGTTGAAGCTTGTCTCTAACGCGTCGATCAAAGTCGGATAGCTCTGTGTCGCTGAACGCATTATCCAGCGACAACATGGGAACAAGATGGCGGACCTCGCGGAACTCTGTTTCGGGACGAATCCCTACGCGTTGCGTCGGCGAGTCCGGTGCAACCAGATCGGGATACTGTTCTTCTAGCGCCTGGAGTTCCCGCAGCGCGCGATCATACTCGGCGTCAGGCACATCCGGATCGTCGAGCACGTAGTAGGCGTAATCATATCGTCGAATCGATTCGCGCAGGCGCTCGAGCTTGTTTCGAATCGCTGCCGATGAGCTGCTCATCCCCAACCATCAAGCGCGGCTTATCTGGTGTTGAAACTGAATGATCTCTTCTCTGATATAGCGCTCACGTTGGATACTCCACGAGCTGCCGCGCTCATCCAGAACCACTCCAGCGAGATCTTCCGCAAGATCACGCGCCAACTGGATCATCGCATCGAATCTGGCTACAGCGTCCCCCGTGCCCGGAAGCACCATAAATAGGCTCAATCCAGCGATGCCCGAGCTGTCGAGATCGTCGAGATCGAACGAACCTGGCTCGGTAAGACTTGCGACGCTGAACAGCGGCTCCTCGCTCCCGGCATCGGCGAATCGATGAAAAACTCCATACTTACCGTGAAGGAGGCCAAAGCGCTTGAGCGCCAGCACCGCATCCGCGGACTTCATATCTTTATCGTGCTGGCAGACAACGCGTAGCGTGACGATCTTATCCGGCGTACGGCGGCGCGGGCGCGGCTGCTCGACGACCGGCTCTTGGATAGTGGGGGTTTCGCTAGTCGCATCTCCGGCCGGCGAGACCGGCTTTGGAAACGCCAGCCTGAACTTGCGAAAGGGCTTACGACCCCAGCAATAGAGCCCGGCGATCAACAGAACGCCTAAACTCAGAAGTATCCAGCGCAGTTCGCTCATCGTTTACTAACTTATACCGCCGCAAGCTGAACCGCCTCATCAATATCAACCGCAACGAGCCGCGATACGCCGGGCTCGTTCATCGTCACGCCGGTGAGTTGATTCATCGCCTCCATGGTTACCTTGTTATGGGTAATCAGGACGAACTGCACCTGCTGAGACATTTCTTTGACGATCTCAGAAAAACGTCCAACGTTGGCGTCATCGAGCGGCGCATCGACCTCATCGAGAAGGCAGAACGGCGCTGGGTTCAGCTCGAAAATCGCGAACACCAGCGAGACCGCCGTAAGCGCCTTCTCCCCACCCGACATTAAATGGATAGTGCTGATCCGCTTACCAGGCGGGCGCGCCATTACGGTCACCCCTGCTGCAAGCAGATCCTCGCCGTCGAGCTCGAGGTAGGCGTGCCCACCACCGAACAATCTTGGGAACAGTCGGTTAAGTCCGGCGTTGGCCTTGTCGAACGTATCCTTGAAACGTGTGCGCGTCTCGCGATCGATTTTTCGAATCGCGTTCTCTAGCGTATCTAGCGCCTCCGCCAAGTCTTTGTTCTGAGCGTCCAGGTATTCCTTACGCTCGGCTTGCTCCTTGTATTCGTCGATCGCGGCGAGATTAATCGCTCCTAAACGCTGAATGCGGCGCTCGAAGCCCTCGAAGGTCTCCTCCCATTGCTCCGCCGTTGCGTCCTCCGGTAAGGCGCTCAGCGTCTCATCAAGCTCGAAGCCGGTCTGCTTGAACTGCTCTTTGACAGTCTCTGCACGAACCTGTACTTCACGCACGCCGAGTCGAGTATTGTCGAGTAGCTCGCGGGCCTCGCCGACGAGCTGCTGCTTCTCGGTCCGTTGCTGCTCCACCTCACGCAGCTCGGAGTCAGCGTCGTCCATTGCGCGGCGTGCTGAGGAGAGCTTCTCCTCAACGCTCAAGCGTCTATCCAGGAGATCGACCAGGCGGCGTTCTTCATCCTCGAGAGGCTCCGCTGCCGTCTCCAGATGCTCACTGAGCTCGCGGCGTCGTCGCAACAAATGCTCATGCTGGGACCTAACCCGCTGCAATGCAGCCGCAGCAGACTCTTTCGAGCTGCGACGCGATTCGACCTTTACTGCCATCTCTTGTGCGAGTGCGCGGTGCTCCTCGGCCTTCTCCCGCGCCTCGGCGAATCGGGCACGAACCACGTCACGTGCCGTCTCGAGCTCGGCTCGCTCTGCTTCGAGTCCTGCGCGTCGCTCCGTCAAAGAACGAAGATCGCGCTGTGAGGCTGACAGAACATCGGCCAAAGAGCGCTTCTCGTCGGCGATCTCGTCGATTCCTCGGCTTAGCCCAGCTAGCCTGGCCCGCATCTGATCGAGCCGATCCCGCGCCGTCTCGAGCCCGCCGTTAACCAATGCATGCCGCTGCTGGTTCTCGTTCAGAACAGTCTGGGCTGTCGCATGAGTTTCTTCCAGCCGCGCCAACTCGTCCCGCGCCGTCGTCAGGGATCCCTCTGCTTCACTCAAGTGCGCGCTAGTCGCCGCAACACTGGCTTCGAGGCGCTTGATCTCTTCACCCCGTGCCAGAACGCCCACGTGCGGATCGTCGCTGCGGTTAATGCGCAGCCAATTCCGGCCGAGCCAGACCCCTTCGCGTGTAACGACAGACTCGTCTGGGTCCAGTCGCTTACGCAACGCGACCGCGTCAGGCAGTGAATCCGCAACCCATATACCGCGCAGCAAGCGTTTCGTAGATGGGCCGCTAACGAATCGACTCAGCATGCTTGCATCTTCAGCGGATGCAGCTGTTTGCTCGTCATCGGCCTCGAGCAGTATCACGCCTCCATCGAGCGAAGGCGCGAGCTTCTCCATCAGCGCATCGATGCCGTCTACGCATACGGCCTGCAGATACGAGCCAAGCACCGTCTCCACGGCGCGTTCCCAGCCAGCATCGACCTGCAAGCGCTGAGCAAGCCTCGGATTAAGATCGAGTGACTGCGCTGCAAGCCACTGATTGACCTGCGCGGACGCTTTGCCCAACGCCGCCTCTTGCAGCGCCTCCAACGAGGTCAGACGGCCCCGGTCCTCCTGGAGTGTACGACGCAGTTTATCAAGCTGCCCGGTAAGCCGGTGATCATCCTGTCTGCGTGCCTGAATACTCTGCCACGTCGACTGCAACTCTCTGCCTGCCGTCTCGACGGTAGCGCGCAGCGATTCTTCCTCCGCGACGAGGCCATCGAGCTGCTGCTGTATCTCCTCAGTGCTCAAACCAGCGCGCTCGACGCCGAGCTTCTCGAAATCTCTGTCGAGCCGCTGAATCTGTCCTGAAATCTGAGAAATTTTGGTCTTCTCGACCTCGCCCATTCGCTCGGCTTCGGCAAACGAGTCCGTTACGCGGGCCCAGTCGACGCGCCATTGCTCGACTGCTTCCTCCGCTTGCTCGAGCGCCTCCTCCGAGGCGCGCCGGCTCTGATGGGCGCGCTCAAGCCCGGGGCTGAGTTCGTTAAGCAGGCGCTCGAATTCCTGAATCTGGGTCTGATCGCTTTCGATGTGCGCCTTGATCTCGTCGAGATGTTGCTCCGTCGCTTCGAGGTCTTCTCGCTGCTGCTGGCCGAGTTCTTTGCGGTGCTGGATCGACTGCTCGAGCCGCGCGATCTCTGCGCCCACTTTGTAGTATTCGCCCTGGACGGCGTTGAAGTCGTCGTTTTTCTCCGTGAGCGCGAGCCGCAGCTTCTCGATGGCTGTCTCAAGCGATCGCTGTCCCGCGATAGCCGCATCGAGGCCTACCTGCTGCTCGTTGAGCACGGATTCTTGACCGCGCAGCGCCTGGGTCAGCGTCCTGAGCCTCAGAGCCAAAAGCTCTGCGCCTACGCGCCGCTGCTCGGCTTTCAGTTCCTTGTAGCGTTCCGCGCTTCTCGCTTGGCGCTGCAGATGCGAGAGCTGTTTATCAACCTCGTCGCGCAGGTCCTTGAGACGCTCGAGGTTCTCTTTTGTGTGCCGGATTCGATGCTCCGTCTCGCGGCGACGCTCTTTATATTTTGAGATCCCGGCCGCCTCCTCGAGAAACGCTCTCAAGTCTTCTGGCTTGGCTTCGACGAGCCTGGAAATCATCCCCTGCTCGATAATCGAATATCCGTGAGTGCCCAGACCCGTTCCCAGCAGAATATGCGTGATGTCCTTGCGGCGACAGCGCGCATTGTTCAGGAAATACTGGGACGTGCCGTCACGAGATACGACTCTGCGCAACGCGACCTCATTGTAGCCGGCATAAGCACCGGCGAGCGTGCCATCGGAGTTGTCGAATACCAGCTCGATACTGGCCTGACCGACAGGCTTGCGGCCGCCTGATCCATTGAAAATGACATCGGCCATCGAATCCCCGCGCAGCGTCTTAGCCGAGCTTTCGCCGAGGACCCAACGGATCGCATCGATAATATTCGACTTGCCGCAGCCGTTGGGCCCAACTATGCCCATGAGGTTGCTAGGGAAGGCGATGACCGTCGGGTCTACGAAGGATTTGAAGCCCGAAAGCTTGATCTTACTCAGGCGCATGAAGTTTCAGAGGAGCTCCGTAGGACACTGACCGCGATGGCCGCTTTGCGCTCGCTAGTGTAAAGTAATTGCTCTTATAAAACGACGCCTCCAGCGTCGCCACTGGCTAGGAGTCAGTACCCGATGCCTAACGTAACTCAGGGGCCTCCAGCGGCCCTTCGCAACAGCTTGGAATCGTTTCCTAACCCGCAGGTCGAGCGGGACTACACCATTCAGATCAAGGTACCGGAGTTCACTTGCTTGTGCCCAAAGACGGGCCAGCCGGATTTCGCAACTCTCAAGCTCGAATACATTCCCAATATCTCATGTATCGAGTTGAAATCCTTAAAACTCTACGTATGGTCTTACCGTGACGTCGGTGCTTTCCACGAAGCGGTAACGAATCAGATCGTCGATGACCTGGTCGCCACCATCGCGCCGCGCTTCCTGAAGCTGTCAGCCAAATTCAACGTCCGCGGCGGAATCTACACGACAGTGGTTGTCGAGCGCCGCAACCCTGACTGGAAGGGCCCTACGAGCTGACTTCGAGAGGCCGACCGCGGCCTTGCGAATGAAAAGGCTTCCGCCAAGCAATTACGTATGTATAATCGCCGGCTTTCTGAATCGGTTTTGGAGCGAAAACTGATGCCGAGTAAGAAGTTAGCCGCCAAGAGAAGCAAAAGCGGCACGAAGACGACAGCCATAAAGAAATCAAGCAAGAAACCTTCGGCGAAGAAGTCCGGCGGGGCCTCGTCTAGGCTCAAGACATCGACGAAGAAGACAAGCAGCAAGAAACGCGGCTCTTCGAAGAAGACCGTCAAGAAACCGAGCAGCAAGAAGCCGCAGCGAGCCAAAGCGGGCAAGAAGAAGGCCGCGGCCAAGAAGACGCCTGCCTCGAAAAAGGCCGTGGCGAAGAAACGACCGTCTAGCAAGAAAAAGACGGTGAAGGCGACGAAGGCCGCCGCGAAAAAGCCTTCAAGAAAGAAAACTCCGACAAGGAAAGTCACGAGCAAGAAAATGCCAGCAGGTAACGATGGGAAAGCACGTCGGATGGATCTGCTGAGCAGTCCTAGCGGCGTTGCTGGCGCTTATCAGCCCGGGCGCGGCGAAGGATACATGAGCTCAGCCCAACTGAGCCACTTCCGGGAGCTTCTAAGCACCTGGAAACGAGAGCTCATGGAGGAAGTCGACCGCACGATGCTCCATATGAAGGACGAAGCGGCAAACTTTCCAGACCCGAACGATCGGGCGACCCAGGAATCCGAATTCGGCCTCGAGCTGCGTACGCGAGATCGCGAACGCAAGCTGTTGAGGAAGATCGATGCAGCCCTGCAGCGTATCGACGACGGCAGCTACGGCTACTGCGCCGAGACCGGCGACGAAATCGGCCTGAGGCGCCTGGAAGCCCGGCCAGTTGCGACGTTATGCGTGGAAGCTCAGGAGCGTCGCGAGCTCGCCGAAAGGCAGTACCGTGATCGCGACGACCAGTATCGCTAGCAGTCTACGAATTACGTGACCGACAAATAGCGCGCAGAATGAACCCTGGGCGCTATGTAGGCCGTTTTGCGCCCTCGCCCACCGGCCTGCTCCACTTAGGCTCCCTTTTAACTGCGGTGGCGAGCTTCATCTCCGCTAGGCAACATGGCGGCAAGTGGCTCGTCCGCATGGAAGATATCGACCCGCCGCGCGAAGCCCCCGGGGGCGCTTCGGCTATATTACGGGCGCTTGAGCGCTATGAGCTTCACTGGGACGGTCCGGTGATCTATCAGAGCACGCGCGTTCAGACCTACCGCGCCGCAGCCGAAAGACTATTGACCGAGCATAGAGCCTACCGTTGTGACTGCACCCGATCCAAGCTACGCGAGCTGAGCAAAGGCTCACCCGTGCCCGATCGATATCCCGGGATCTGCCGGGAGAAGAACTTAGGAGCGGAGCAGACTGCGATTCGATTGCGCGCGCCCCTCGAGCCGATCGGGTTCGAGGACACCGTGCAGGGATCGTGCCTGTGCTCGATCGACGCTGTGACGGGCGATTACATAGTTTTCCGGCGCGACGGCCTTCCCTCGTATCATTTAGCGGTCGTTATCGACGATGCGTGGCAGGGTATCACCGATGTCGTACGCGGCGCGGATCTGCTCGATTCCACTACACTGCATATTCATCTGCAACATACCTTGGATCTGCCTACGCCGCGCTATAGCCATCTACCCGTGCTCGTCAACGCGCAGGGTCAGAAGCTATCCAAACAGACCGGCGCAGCTCCGGTAGCCCTCGAACACGTTGAAGAAGTGGCTTTCGACGTGCTTCGCTATCTTGACCTTGAGCCTCCACTAGACCTGCATGGCGCACAACCCGGAGAACTTTGGAGCTGGGCCGCACAGCGTTGGGACATCTCCCGCCTGGCAGGCCGCCAGAAAGTCGCCGAAATTCACAGAAACGTGGCTGCGGACTCAGCGATAGACTAAAGTAGTAGCCATAAATACCCTTCGGCCTGCTTAGCCTCGTACAGGGGAACGACTTCGTGCTTAGGGACAAGCGATGACTGAGCCACGGATCATCAAAAAATACCCGAACCGGCGGCTGTACGACACGCGGGATAGCCGCTACATCACGCTAACCGATATTTGTCGACTAGTAATCGAGCGTGAGAGTTTCGAGGTCGTCGACCAGAAGTCCGGCAATACGCTGACCTGCGGAATCTTGCTGCAGGTCCTTGCCGAGAAGACTCAGAGCGGCCAATCACTGATTTCACGCGAGCTTCTCGCGCGAATTATTCGTGTCTACCACGGTGAGCTACCGGACGCTCTGCGCGCTTATCTGGATGGCAGCCTGTCCATGTTCGTGCTGCAGCACCAGAAAATAGATGAGCTTTTGAACGGACACCTGCAAGTCGACCCGGTCGAGGCCTTGACCGATTTGGCCGATCACACCCTGCGTCATTGGGTCAGCCTCAATAAAGAACTGCTACGGACGGTCGCGGCGGGTGGCTGCGATCGGCCCGATACCGAGCCCCAGTCGATTCTGGAGAGAGGAAGCTAAATCACTGATTTTAAAGTGAAATGAGCTATTGACAGCGTCATGCTCGAGGCGCTATGCTGCACTGCAGCAAAGCGTTACTCCCCCCAACGCTTTGTGCCGGTCATGCCTGACCGGCCAACTTAAAAGCCCCCGGGTTTCATACCAGGGGGCTTTTTTTTGGGCGTTGCGCGGCAGCTTATTCCGCGTCGAGATCCCGCATGCTCAGCCGAACTCTGCCCTGCCGATCGATCTCTAGGACTTTGACCCGAACCACGTCGCCTTCCTTGAGCTTATCGCTGACGCGCTCCACTCGCTCATCCGAGATTTGCGAGATGTGCACCAGGCCATCCTTGCCCGGCAAGATCGCAACAAACGCGCCGAAATCCATCAGCCTGACGACTTTACCCTCGTAGACCTGGCCGACCTCGACGTCTGCCGTAATGAGCTCGATGCGCCTTTGCGCTTCGCGCCCGGAAGATCCATCCACGGAAGCAATCCGCACTGTCCCGTCGTTGTCTATGTCGATGGTCGCCCCGGTTTCCTCGGTCAGCCCCCGAATCACCGCACCACCTTTACCGATGACTTCGCGGATCTTCTCGGGATCGATCTTCATGGTGATAATGCTCGGCGCCCAGTCGGACATCTTCTCGCGAGGCATAGAGAGCACCTTTGCCATCTCACCGAGGATATGCAGGCGACCGTCACGGGCCTGCGCGAGCGCGGCTCCCATGATCTCTCTGGTGATGCCATCGATTTTTATATCCATCTGCAAGGCTGTAATGCCGTCGGATGTACCAGCCACTTTGAAATCCATATCGCCCAGGTGATCTTCGTCGCCAAGAATGTCGGTCAGGACAACATAGCGTTCGCCCTCTTTGATCAGACCCATAGCAACGCCGGCCACCGGAGCGGCAGTCGGTACCCCCGCATCCATCAGCGACAGGCTCGTTCCGCACACGCTCGCCATAGAACTGGAGCCATTCGACTCGGTAATCTCCGAGACGACACGAACGACATACGGGAACGTCTCCATATTCGGCAGCACCGCTTCCATCCCCCGGCGGGCCAGCCGCCCATGTCCAATCTCGCGGCGTTTCGGGCCGCTCATAAAGCCGGTTTCACCGACGCAGTACGGTGGAAAGTTGTAGTGCAACATGAAGGGGTCTTTGCGCTCGCCCTCTAAGGCATCGATGATCTGTGCGTCACGACCCGTGCCGAGCGTTGTAACAACCACAGCCTGAGTTTCGCCGCGCGTAAATATCGCAGAGCCGTGAGCTCGGGGTAACACGCCGACGTCGATTTTGATTGGTCTCACCGTCGAGGTATCTCGACCGTCGATACGCGCGCCACCGGACAAGACTCGATCGCGCACGATCTTCTTCTCGAGGCGCTTGAACTCCGCCTCAACGGCAGCTGCAGGCTGCTCTGCGGCTTCTGAGCCGCTCAAAGAACTGACGACATCTGCGCGAACTTCCGCTAATGCCGCATAGCGACTCTGTTTCTCGGCGATCGCATAGGCGCTGACTATCCTATCCGCAGCAGCCGCTTCTACGCCCTTGGCAAGCGACTCGTCTTTCACCGGGGCCAACCACTCCACGGCCGGCTTTCCAGCCTCTGCCGCGAGCGCCTTGATCGCTTCGATGGCAACCTGCATCTGTTCATGCCCGAAGATAACCGCACCGAGCATGATCTCCTCAGACAATATCTTTGCCTCAGATTCGACCATCAGCACAGCTTTCTCGGTACCTGCAACCACCAGATCAAGCTGTGAGGTCGCACGCTCTTCAGCGGTCGGATTCAGCAGATAGGTACCGTCTCGGTAGCCGACTCTGGCGCCGGCAATCGGACCCAGGAACGGCAGCCCGGAAAGCGCCAACGCAGCCGAAGCGCCAATCATTGCGGGGATATCGGGATCGATCTGAGAGTTGACCGACATGACCGTCGCAATCACCTGAACCTCGTTTTTGTATCCGGACGGAAACAAAGGCCGAATGGGTCGATCGATCAACCGCGACGTCAGGGTCTCCTTCTCGCTCGGTCGCCCCTCCCGCTTGAAGAAGCCGCCCGGAATTCGTCCGGCCGCATAAGTCTTCTCTTGGTAGTTGACCGTCAACGGGAAAAAATCACGGTCCTTTCCCTGACCCTTCTCACCAACCGCCGTGACCAGCACGACCGTATCACCCATGTTGACCATGACTGCGCCATCAGCCTGCCTGGCTATCGCGCCCGTCTCGAGCGTGACTTCTTGGCTGCCGAACATAAAACTCTTTGTAACTTTCACTATCCAATCCCTACGCTAACTTAATGAAGCCCCGGCCCATCCGAAGCTGACCTACATAAACCAATACGAAGATCTTGTACTGGAATCCCCCATGCGCCACAACTGCCTCACGAAGCGCCGTGAACCCAGGCGTGCGCGCCGAATCGTTACCGCTCGTTTACCCAGATCAGAACTCAGCCGTTATGGCCTAAGCCGATCCGGACATGGACCGCGGCACTAGAAAATCCCTGCGCATCCGACGTGCGCGCCGTGCATCCGATATTATTCGCCCTAAGCTGCAACGAAGGACAGGCTGCCTTCGATACAGGTTCCAAAATGACTCAGAGCCGGCAAACCGGCTCTGAGCGGAGACTCTGCTGGGCTCAACGCCTTAGCCCTAGGCTGCTGATGAGCTCCTGGTAACGACCCTGATCGGTCTGTTTGAGGTAGTCCAAAAGCTTGCGACGTTGATTGACCATCTTTAACAGCCCGCGGCGGGAATGATGGTCTTTCTTGTGATCCGAAAAATGTCCGGTCAACTGCTCAATCCTGGCCGACAGCAGTGCAACCTGCACTTCTGGAGAGCCAGTGTCTGTGGGATTGCGGCGATACGTCGCCACTATCTCCGATTTATGCTCCGATCTTAGTGTCATTCCTCTGTACCCCAGGACCGCTTCATGCGGCCCGTCTCTAAGCTTGCCATGCCGGGAAAGCCGCGTATTCTACCCTCATCCCGTGATTAGCTCCAAGGACTAAGCCCCGGAAGAATTCGCCGGGGAACGAGCCTGCCGTCGGGGAGGACCTCGCCGATCCCAAAGAAACGCGGGCCCGGCAAACACAGCCGAACCCTCGTTTGCGGCCAACTGGGCTCCGCCGGGAGCGCCTGACCCTGAATTAGGCGCTGTGCGAGCTCAATACCTACCACGAGCCGCGGCCAATCGGCTATCGCGCTGTCGACCGGAAGAAGCAGCTCATCCGCGGCCTCGGGCGCGCCCTCGCAGCGGCCCGCTAGCGCGTCCAACGGGATCATACGCTCACCGGTGAACGGCACGACCCAGAGCCTCCGCAGCGCGATCACATGCGCTACGGTGCCCAGCGCCTTGGCAAGGTCTTCCACCAGCGTGCGCACATAGGTGCCTTTCGAGCAGCCGACGCGAAATTCGAGGTTGGGCGCCTTGTAGCTCAGAATCGTGAAATCGTGAATATGGACCTTGCGCGGCGCCCGTTGCACTTCGATACCGCGCCGCGCAAGCGCGTAGAGCCGCTGGCCCTCGTGCTTGAGCGCTGAGTACATAGGCGGCACCTGCTCAATCTCCCCCACGAAGTCCGACAATGCCTGGTCGAGTGCCGTATCGGTCAGCACCGGCACGGGCAGCTCGCAAGCGACCTCTCCCTCCGCATCGCCCGTATCGGTCGATACGCCAAGCCGAGCGATGACATCGTAGCTTTTGTCGGCTTCGAGCATGAATGCTGTGAGCTTTGTCGCCTCGCCGAAGCAGATCGGCAACATGCCCGTGGCGAGCGGGTCGAGGCTTCCCGTGTGCCCTGCCTTGGCTGCATGACATAGCCGCTTGACCTGTTGCAGGGCTTGATTCGAGCTGAGGCCGAGCGGCTTGTCGAGCAACAGGACACCGTGCAGTGGCCGACGCTGTCGGCTGGTCTTCGACACGGTCACCTTGGACAAGGCCGCAGGCTTGTCGCGACCGCGCCGCGCCTCTCGGCTCCAATCGCACCGCTGGATCCAGCGGTGGAGTTGAACTCGCCGGTAGAGCCAGGCACGAGCGTCGTGCCGGCAGCGACCAATCGGCCGTAACGGATGGGAACCCGATATCGACGGAACTGCCAGGGAGAGGCCAATGGCAAACGCTAATCGTCCGCCGCGTCGTCCGGGCCCGGGCCCTGCGGTGCTCGCTCATCAGCGACGGCCTCGTCGATAAGCTTGCTCAGCTCGATGCCACGCCGCGAGACGATATCTTGTGCAAATCGCAGCTCGGGAACACGACGCAATCGCACGGCACGTCCAAGTCTCGATCGCATGAAGCCGGATGCCCGGTTGAGAGCCTCGATGACAGGCTCGGGGTCGTCGTCAGGGTCCAAGGTATTGAAGAAGAAACGCGCCAGGCTGAGGTCACCGCTTACCTCGACTTCACTGATACGCACGCCGCTCAGGCGCGGATCATTGATCTCGTGGCACAGCAGATCGTTGGCGACACGCTGCAATTCAGCAGCGACGCGCAGTCTCCTCGGGTTCTCGCGCGACATCTTATCTACAGGGTTCGCGCGACCTCTGTTCGCTCAAAGCACTCGATCTGGTCACCGGGTTTTACATCG
>JAHEEM010000037.1:16559-17795 GCA_024640695.1 Rhodospirillaceae bacterium
TTGTAGTTCTTCACGCCGATGCCGCACTCGGTGCCGGCGCGGACCTCGCCAACGTCATCCTTGAATCGGCGCAGCGACTCGAGCTCACCTTCGTAGATCACGACATTCTCACGCAGGACTCGAATCGGCCGCGTGCGCTTCACGTAGCCATCTATGACCATGCAACCCGCAACGTTTCCGAACTTCGGCGACCGAAATACCTCGCGTACCTCGGCGAGGCCGACAATTTGCTCCCTGACCTCGGGCTTGAGCAAACCGCTGACAGCGGCTTTTACGTCATCAATGACCTCGTAGATGATGCTGTAGTAGCGCACATCCACGCCGGTCTCTTTGATGGCATCACGAGCCGCCGCGTCTGCACGGACGTTGAAGCCGATGATGAATGCCCGCGACGCTGCAGCGAGTTGAATATCCGACTCGGTGATTCCGCCGACTCCATGCGCAATGACGGTGACCTTGACCTCATCACCCGAAATCGCCTCGAGCGAGTCCTTGAGTGCTTCGGCGCTACCCTGGACATCCGCCTTGACCAAGAGTTGGACGCGCGCTGCCTCGCTCTCGGACAGCTGGCTGAATACGTCATCGAGCTTCGCCGACTGCTGCTGCGCGAACCTCATATCGCGCTCTTTGCCCTGGCGAAACTGCGCAACTTCTCGGGCTTTGCGCTCATCCGTGACTACGAGCATATCGTCGCCAGCCTGTGGAGTGCCGGATAACCCAAGCACAACAACCGGCATCGAGGGACCCGCCGACTCCAGCGGCGCACCGGTTTCGTCGAACATCGCACGAATACGGCCATATTCCTGCCCGGCAAGCAGTGTATCGCCGACCGCCAGACGGCCCTTATTCACCAATACAGTCGCAACGGCTCCGCGTCCGCGCTCGAGGCTCGCTTCGAGCACGACGCCAGCAGCCGGACCCGAATCAGGCGCCTTGAGATCCAACACCTCGGCCTGCAGCAATATCGCATCCAGCAGATTATCGATGCCCGCGCCCGTCTTAGCCGAAATATCTACGAACAGGTTCTCGCCACCCCACGCCTCAGGAATAACCCCGTGCTTGGTAAGGTCAGTGCGAACCCGCTCCAGATCGGCATCTTCACGATCGATCTTGTTGACCGCGACCACGAGCGGCACGCCGGCGGCCTTTGCGTGGTTGATGGCTTCCACCGTCTGCGGCATTACGCCATCGTCAGCTGCGACAATCAGAATGACGATGTCGGTTACTTGCGCGCCG
>JAHEEM010000038.1 GCA_024640695.1 Rhodospirillaceae bacterium
CGGCAGTGATCCAGGTGAGCTCGCAGCCGCCGCGCGCTGCGCCGCCGCCGCCGGCTACGATGAGGTCAATCTGAATGTCGGCTGTCCGAGTGACCGGGTGCAGGCAGGATGTTTCGGCGCGGCGCTCATGACCCGGCCCCAGCTCGTCGCCGACAGCGTTCGTGCGATGCGTGACGCCTGCGACTTGCCGGTCACCGTCAAGACGCGGCTGGGCGTCGACGATTTCGATAGCTACGAATTCCTGCAAGATTTCGCGCATGCCGTGGAGGCAGCGGGCTCGCGCACCTTGATCGTGCATGCGCGCAAGGCCTGGCTGAAGGGCTTGAGCCCGAAACAGAATCGGGAGGTACCGCCGCTGGACTATGCGCGGGTCTACCGGCTCAAGCAGGACTTTCCGCGGCTGGAGATCCTGATCAATGGCGGCCTCGACTCTATCGGTCCCGCGCTCGAGCAGCTCGCGCATGTGGATGGGATTATGCTCGGCCGCGCGGCCTATCAGCACCCCTATCTGCTCGCCGAGCTCGATCACCGCCTGTACGGCGGCACAGCGCCGCCGAGCCGCGAGCGCGTGCTCGAGGCGATCCTGCCTTACGCGGAACGGGAGCTTGCGGTTGGCACGTCGCTGCGGGCGATTACGCGGCACCTCATGGGACTCTACATGGGGCTGCCGGGCGCGCGCGCCTGGCGCAGGATGCTGAGTGAGCTCGCCGATGAAGCGCGCGGCCTCGACGCGCTGCGACGGTACCTTAGCGCCCGTCAGGCTGCATAGCGGTTGGCGCAGCTAGCGGGGCATGGTGTCGACCTCGGTGGCGCCTATAAAGCGTCACCCAATCTGGCTACAATGCCGGCCCCGCAAGCTTCCGACACGCAAGGCGACGTAACAGAGGACGGATATGACCGCGCAGATCAAAAAGAAACTGACGATGGCTCAGCAGGCCGACATTCACGAGCTCTACGAGGCGGCAGTGCAGTGCGTCGAGCCTGAGATCGAGTTTCTGCAAAAGACCTTTCGCGAACTTAAAGGCCGCGACGCCAAGAGCTTTCGCGAAGATTTCTGCGGCACGGCAAGCGCGGCCTGCGAATGGGTCCGGACCGGCGATGATCATTACGCGATCGGCGTCGACATCGACGGTGACGTTCTCGATTGGGGGCGCAGGAACCGCGTCAGTAAGCTGCCGGAAGTCAAGCGGCCGCGCGTGCAGTTGCTCAAAGAAGACGTTCTGAGCGTCACCACCGGGCCCGTCGATATCGTCGGCGCGTTCAATTTCAGCTACTGGCTTTTCAAGACGCGCGACCAGCTGCGCAGCTACTTCTCGCGCGTCCGCAATGCGCTCGTTGACGATGGCGTGTTCTTTCTTGATGTTTACGGCGGCTCCGAGGCCTATGTCGTGCAGAAGGAGAAGACCAAGTACGACGGGTTCACGTATGTATGGGATCAGGCCGAGTTCGAGCCCGTCACCGCGCGCGCCGTCTGTCATATCCATTTCAAGTTTCCGGACGGCTCCAAGATCAAGCGTGCCTTCAGCTACGACTGGCGCCTGTGGACCTTGCCGGAGCTCCGTGAGTTGCTCGAGGAGGCCGGTTTCTCGAAGGTGGCCGTCTATTGGGAGGGGACCGACAAGGAGGGCGAGGGCAACGGCGAGTTCTCCGAAGATGCGGTCGGCGAGGCAGATCCGGCCTGGATCGCTTATATCCTCGCCCAGCGCTGACCCCGCTGCTGGGATTCACGCCTGGCGCCGCCCGGCTGACCCGATCTACGGTGTGCCACGGCTGATGCCGATTCCGGGCGATTGCGTATAATCCTCCGGACGCACTGTAGGGAAGACAGCCCATGGGCCGGGATGTCGAGCTCGCGATCGTTTTCGCCGATGTCGTCGGCAGCACGCAGCTCTACGAACAATTAGGTGATGACAAAGCCCGCGGCATGGTCGCGCGCTGCCTCGAGATCATGCGTGAGGCGACCGAAGCGGAGGGTGGCAGCGTCATCAAGACGATGGGTGACGAGATTATGTCAACCTTCGCCGTGGCCGATGCCGCGATGAACGCGGCGCGGCGCATGCAGGAGGTGATCACAACCGACGCCGACCTCGCCCACGACGGCGGCCACGTCGCCATCAGAATCGGCTGCCATTTCGGGCCGGTCGTGGAAGAGCGGCACGATGTGTTCGGCTCGGCCGTGCATACCGCCAACCGCATGACCAGCCAGGCCAAGGCGGGTCAGATCATCACGACCGCCGGCATGGTCGAACGCCTCTCACCGGACTGGCAGGCACTGTGCCGCGAGATCGACGTTGCGACTGTCAGAGGCCGCGCCGATGAGGT
Source organism: Rhodospirillaceae bacterium (assembly GCA_024640695.1). Lineage (GTDB taxonomy): Bacteria > Pseudomonadota > Gammaproteobacteria > Steroidobacterales > Rariloculaceae > JAHEEM01. The sequence goes on from JAHEEM010000038.1 coordinate 2,323, forward strand.
GTTGCTGTTCGAGGTGCTGTGGCAGCCAGATGAAGCGACCAATATGCTGCCGATGGTCGGCTTCCAGAACAGCACGCGTCATAAGAAGCGATTGACGCTACGCTTCCAGGGTCGGGAATTTATCGTCGGCGAAGGGCGCAAGGCGGCAACGCTTGGGCGGGCCGAGGACAACGACCTCGTGGTCAAGGGCCATCTGATCTCACGCCTGCATGCACGCGTCGAGGTGAGCAAGGACCGCTTCACGCTTGTCGATGCGAGCACCAATGGCACGTTCGTCAGAAGCAGCTCGGGAGATGAGCTGTATATTCGTCGCGAGAGCTTGCCGCTGACCGGCGAGGGAATCATAGGCCTCGGCCGTGTCGCGCAGCCTGACAGCGAGCTGGCGGTTCACTACAGCGTCGAGGAGTGACCGGTCGCGCGCCTGTAGCGCGTGCGCGCGCGACTGGTGGTGTGATGCGATCTATACCGGTTAACGGCGACGCGTAACCACCCGACGAGACAGGCTTCAGGCCTTCAACGCGGCGACGACCTTGGCGTGCTCATCGAGCAGACGCTTCGGTACGCGATCGCCGAAGGTTTTCAGGTAGCCTGCCATATGCTCGAGCTCCTCGCGCCATTGGCCGCGATCCACGGCAAGCAGCTGCTCGAGCGTCTCCTTGGAGACATCAAGGCCGGTGGTGTCGATATCCGCCGGCTTCGGTAGATGGCCGATCGGCATCTCCTGGGCCCCGACGCGGCCTTCGCAGCGATCGATCATCCAGCGCAGCACACGCAGGTTCTCACCGAATCCGGGCCAGAGGAAGCGGCCGTCGGCATCACGCCTGAACCAATTGACGTGGAAGATTTGGGGCAGCGTCTTGGCGCGGTCCGCGAAGCTGAGCCAGTGCGCCCAGTAGTCTCCGAAGTTATAGCCGCAGAATGGTTTCATGGCCATCGGGTCGCGGCGAACGACCCCGACTTTGCCGGTCGCGGCAGCCGTCGTCTCCGAGGCGACGCTGGCACCGACGAGCACGCCGTGCGCCCAGTCCTTGGCCTGGTAGACGAGCGGCGCCAGCTCGCGGCGGCGACCGCCAAACACCAGCGCCGTGATTGGCACGCCTTCGGGTGCTTCGGCCAGGCTCGAGTAACTCGGGTTGTTTTTTGCCGTGACGGTGAACCGAGAGTTCGGGTGCGCCGCGGGGCCATTGGCGGAATCATACGGTCGACCCTGCCAGTCGATTGCGGGCTTGCCGACGTCCTTGTCTTCCCACCATGGTTCGTTGTCTGCGGTGACGGCGACGTTCGTGAAGATCGTGTCGCGGGTGATCATGTCGTAGGCGTTCGGATTCGTCTTGCGGTTCGTGCCTGGCACGACGCCGAAAAGACCCGCCTCCGGGTTGACCGCGCGCAATTGCCCGTTCGCATCCAGATGCATCCACGCGATGTCGTCGCCCAGAGTCCACACCTTCCAGCCCTTGTAGCGCTCCGGCGGAATCAGCATGGCGAGATTGGTTTTGCCGCATGCGGATGGGAACGCGCAGGCGAGGTAATGCGTGTTGCCCTCGGGATCCTCGATGCCGACGATGAGCATGTGCTCGGCGAGCCAGCCTTCCGTTCGCGCCTGGTAGCTCGCGATTCTGAGCGCATGACATTTCTTGCCGAGCAGCGCGTTGCCGCCGTAGCCGGAGCCGTAGCTCATGATCGTGAGCTCCTCCGGGAAGTGCATGATGAACCGGCGCTCCGGATCGAGCTCACCGATCGAGTGCAGGCCCTTGATGAAGCTGCCTGCCGCCTCGATCTGCTCGAGCGCCGGCTTGCCCATGCGGGTCATGAGATACATGTTCGCAGCGACGTAGGTGCTGTCGGTGATCTCTACTCCGTAGCGGGCGTAGGGGGAGCCCAGCGGCCCCATGCAATACGGGATCACGTACAGGGTGCGGCCTTTCATGCACCCGTCGAAGAACCCGTGCATCATGTTCTTCGCTTCGGCCGGCGGCATCCAATGGTTATTGGGTCCGGCATCTGCCTTTGCCGACGTGCACACGTAGGTCAAATGCTCGACACGCGCGACGTCGTTCGGGTCGGAGCGATGCAGGTAGCAGCCGGGATAGCTTGCTTGGTTGAGCTCGATCAGGTCGCCGGATCCGAGCATCTGTTTAATGAAGGATTGGTACTCGGCCGGGCTGCCGTCACACCAATGGATGCGATCCGGTTGGGTGAGCTTGGCGACCTCAGCGACCCAGTCGCTGAGGGATTGCAGTCGCGTATTCATGAATCCCTACTACGTCGGTTGGTTAGTGGGATGGCAGTATAGCGAAATAGGCAGCGCCTTGTGCCGCGGGACCGTGGTCCGGCGATGCTGAGGACACGCCGCGCGGCCCAGGTTGTGAGCGGCCACCCGAGTGAGGCGCGCCGAAGTACGAGAGGCCGCATAAGCCTCTGTTTTTATTTGGCCTTGCTAGGCTTGCTTCCGCCTGGTCGAGTCACCGCGGCAACGAGGCTAGGGTCCGGCTCGGACCGGGTCGACGTCGATCTGTCGTGGTCGGCAGGGTTGGCTGTAAGCAACTGATCGGCATTCACGATTATTGTTTATCCTCGCGCGCAGCTGAATTTGAATCGATGCGGGTTTGCTCGATGCGCTTTATAGTGCCCACATGACTTCGCTCTCTACAGCGTTCAGCGCCGACGGGCCGCTGGCCCGGAACCTGTCCGGCTTTTCCCACCGCGATGCACAAGCCGCGATGGCCGAACGCATCTGGGAGGCGCTGCAAGAGCGGCGCCACCTCGCCGTCGAGGCGGGCACGGGCATCGGCAAGACTTTCGCCTATCTGGTTCCAGTGCTGCTTGCCGGCAAACGCGCGGTGATCTCGACGGGCACCAAGACCCTGCAGGATCAGCTCTACGCGCGCGACTTGCCGGCGCTCGGCGCCGCCATGGGCCGGCCGTTGTCGGTGGCGCTGCTCAAAGGGCGCGGAAACTACTTGTGCTGGCATCGTCTGCAGCTCGCGCAGCAAGGTGATCTCGGCCGTTTCGCCTGGACTAGCGGCTTGGGCAGCATCGAGCGTTGGGCGCGTGCAAGTGCGAGCGGTGATCTGACCGAGCACCACGACCTCGGGGGTGACCGATCATTGACGCCGTGGATTACCTCCACGGTCGAGAACTGCCTTGGGGTCAAGTGCGAGTGGCTCGACGACTGCTTCGTTGTCAAGGCGCGCCGCCGCGCGCAGGCGGCTGACGTGGTCGTCGTCAATCATCACTTGCTGCTTGCCGACCTGGCTTTGAAGGAGTCCGGCTTCGGCGAGCTCCTGCCCGGCGCCGACGTCGTCATCGTCGATGAAGCACACCTGCTGCCGGACATCGCTCAGCAGTTCTTCGGCGTTTCGGCAAGCACGCGCGAGCTCACCGCGCTCGCGCGCGACCTTGTTGCCGAGGCGCGCAGCGCGGGTGTGGCGACTGAGCTCGAACCACTCGTCGACCGACTCGGCAGGGCAGCTGCGGAGTCGCGCAGGGTGGCCGGTGAGGCCAGCGGGCGCACGCCATGGTGGCTTGCTGCTGCGCCTTTGCAGGACAGCGTCGCCGCGTGGCGCGAGCCGCTCGAGGTGCTCATCGGGGCGCTCGGCGGCCTGCGCGACGCTGCGCCAGGCCTCGAACGCGCGCTCGAGCGCTGCACCGATGTCGCGGGGCGGCTGCAGACATTGCGGTCCGATGACGAGCGTGGCCTGCGCTGGCTTGAGATCTCGGATCGAAATCTCACGCTGCACTGGACGCCGCTCGACACGGGCGAGGAGCTCGCTGCGCGCATCGAGGGTCATGGTGGGACGTGGATTTTTGCCTCGGCCACGCTCGCGGTCGGCGAGGACTTCAGCCACTTTCTGGGCCGCATCGGCGTGCGCGATGCACGCACGGAGGTGCTGCCGAGCCCGTTCGACTACGAAGCCCACTCACGGTTGTATCTACCCGAAGGGCTGCCCGCGCCGTCCGAGCCGGATTTCGTCGCGAGCTTGCTCGGTAGCGTCTGGCCCCTGCTCGAAGCGGCCGGCGGCGGCGCTTTTCTCTTGTTTACAAGTTACCGCGCGCTCGACCAGGCACACGCATGGCTATCGTCACGCGATTTACCGGGGCCGCTGTTCGTTCAAGGCCAGGGGGCTCGCACGGAGCTGCTCGAGCGCTTTCGCGAGTCGGGCAACGGCGTGCTGCTCGGCACGAGCAGCTTCTGGCAGGGTGTCGACGTCAAGGGCGACGCGCTGCGGCTCGTGATGATCGACAAGTTGCCGTTCGCCTCGCCCGGCGACCCGCTGATACGCGCGCGGCTGGATGCGATTCGAGCGCAGGGCGAGGATCCGTTCACGACGTTTCAGTTGCCGCAGGCGGTGCTGACGCTCAAGCAGGGCGTGGGCCGGCTGATCCGCGATTTCGACGACCGCGGCCTCATCGTCGTCGGTGACCCGCGGCTGCGCACGCGCGGCTACGGACGCGTTTTCCTTGAGAGTCTGCCGCCCATGCCCTTGCTCGAGACGCCCGACGAGGCGCTCGCCTATGCCGAGAGCTTGCGGCCTGCACATGCTCGATCGCCGAGCACTGCTGGAGAGGGTTCGGAGCACGGTGACTACGCCGAAGCGCCGCCGTGGAGCACTGGCAGTGGCAATGCATAAGGCGTCAGTGATGGTTCTCCTGCGGCGGTTCACGGGGGGGGCTGCGTGAAGCGATTACTTGCACTGGAAACGTCGGGCGACATCGGGAGCGTGGCGCTGCTGATCGGCGAGGCCATTGCCGAGCGCAGCATCGCAAGTCCGCGTGAGCAGACCGAGACGATTCTGCCGCATGTGCATGCCCTGCTGGCCGAAGCCGGCATCCGGCTCGCGGACCTCGACGCAGTCACCTTCGGCCGCGGTCCGGGGTCATTCACCGGGCTGCGTGTTGCAAGCTCCGTGGCACAGGGCTTTGGGATGGCGTTAGATTTGCCGTTGTTGCCGGTCTCGAGTCTCGCTGCAGTGGCTCAGGGTGTCTGGCGAGTGCACGCTGCCGAGCACTGTCTGGTTTGCATCGATGCGCGCATGGGTGAGGTGTTCTGGGCACGATATTCGATTCGCGCAAGCCTCGCCGCGCTCGAGGATGACGAGCGGCTCAGCGCGCCGGCCGCGGTCGAGAGCGATTTCCCGGCCGCGTGGATGGCGGCCGGCGGTGGGTTTACCGCCTACGCCGATGATCTCGCAACGGTCATGGCCGGCGCCATGCGCGTGCTGCCGGATGCGGTGCCGTCTGCCCGCGACCTGCTGCCACTTGCGCTCGATGACCTTGCTGAGGGTCGAATCGCCACTCTGGAGTCGGCCCTGCCGGTGTATCTGCGGCGCTCCGATGCGTGGCGGCGTTAACGAAACTGTAATAAATCTAAGGCCTAATGGTGCATCAGCCCTTATAATCGGATTGCCATGTCGGCACGAAAGATATTGGTCGTCGAGGACGAGACCGCCATACGCGACATGCTGGTCTTTAATCTCGGCAGAGCGGGCTATGAGGTTCTGGGCGCAGGCACAGCCCAGGAAGCGCGCAGCGCCATAGTGAACTGCCAGCCGGATGTGATTCTCATGGATTGGATGCTGCCTGATATCAGCGGCTTGGAGCTCACTCGTCAGCTCAAACGCGAGCCCGAGACCCGTGAGATTCCGGTCATCATGGTCACTGCGCGGGGGCAGGAGGACGACCGCGTCGCGGGTCTCGAGGGCGGCGCCGACGACTACATCACCAAGCCTTTCTCGTCCCGCGAGCTTCAAGCTCGAATTAGGGCTCTGCTGCGGCGCACAACGCCAGCCCATGATGCGACGGTGCGGGTTGGCGAGTTGGCGCTGGATAGCGCGAGTCATAGGGTAACTATAAAGGGTGAGGAAATTGCGCTTGGCCCGACCGAGTATCGGTTGCTCAGCTTTTTTCTTCACAACTCCGAGCGCGTCTACTCACGGTCGCAGATTCTGGACCGGGTCTGGGGCGGCAATGTCTACGTAGAGGAGCGCACTGTAGATGTGCACATACGGCGCTTAAGGAAGGCATTGTCGAAACACGGCCACGATAAACTCATCCAGACCGTGCGCGGCGCTGGTTATCGTTTCTCTTCGGCCGGGATGTGAGCTTGCCGAAACGCTGGGCATCCCATCTACTTCAGCTCGGCACCTGGGTGGCAGCAGCTCTGGTGCTCGGCGCAACGTTCGGCAGGCCTGGCTGGTGGCTCGCGGCCGCGCTTGCGGTTTGGCTTGCCGCGACACTCTATAAGCTCTACGACCTGGATCGAGTGCTCGATGGAGAGCAGGCAAGGTCGATCGTCACTACGAGCGGATTGTGGGCCGAGCTGCTGGCACGTGTCGTGCGCTATAAGGACAAGGCGGCCGCCCGGAAGAAGAAATACCATCGCTTGCTCCGAGAAGTTCGGGAATCGACGGGCGCTCTGCGGGACGCAGGTGTCATTCTGAATTCTCAGAACGAGATAGAGTGGTTCAATGTGGCCGCAACCGTGTTGCTGGGGCTAGAACCGCAACGCGATATCGGTCAGCGCATCGATAACCTCGTCAGGCATCCCGATTTCGTCGAGTATCTCAAGAGCGCGAGCGATCGAGTTATCTATATTCCGGCACCGAAAGATCCATCGGGAAGGTTATCCGTGCAGGTAATTCCTTATAGCCGGCGTCAACGACTGGCGATATTTCGTGATGTCACGCACGAGTATCGGCTCGAGCGCACGCGTCGCGATTTCGTGGCGAATGCTTCGCACGAGTTGCGCTCGCCCCTGACTGTATTCGGCGGTTATCTAGAGTCTATGCTCGAGGATTCGGAGATTCCCTCGACCTGGGACGGACCTATCGAGGAGATGCAACGTCAGGTCGATCGAATGACACGGATTATCCGCGATCTTCTGGAGCTGTCCCGCCTGGAGTCGATGGAGGGACAGGCGAGCCACGATTTTATCGATGTGACGGGTATGCTCAAGACTATCGGCAAGGAGTTGTCTCAGGCAGTGCCAGGCCTGACGCTCGAACTCGACTTAGATGAGAGCACAGCCCTGCTTGGCGAAGAGACGCAGCTGCACTCTATCTTCTATAACTTGATGAACAATGCGATCAGATTCACGCCCGAACCGGGGCGGGTCGATGTATCGTGGAAACGAATACCCGGTGGCGCATATTTCGAGGTCAGCGATACGGGTGTTGGTATCCCGGAGGAGCTGATCCCGAGGGTCACCGAGCGGTTCTTTCGCGTCGACCCGGGCCGGTCGCGAGCGTCGGGCGGCACGGGCCTGGGATTGGCGATTGTGAAGCATGCGCTGCATAAACATGGCGCAACGCTTAGAATTGAAAGTCAGGTGGGTACGGGCAGCTCGTTTCGCTGCGATTTCCCGAGCGACCGGGTCGTAGCCCGAGGAAGCGCACGGCAGGCGGTCGTGCAAGGATAGTTATGGAAGTAGAGGATTTCGGCCACCATATTTCCCGTCGTTTCAATGAGGATTTGGAGCACGTTCGGAACTCCGTTCTCAAGATGGGTGGGCTCGTCGAAGAGCAGCTGGATCGCGCGCTGCAGGCATTATCGCAGGCCGATAGCGAGCTGGGTTTGCGTGTGGCACACGACGACTTCAAGGTTAACGAGCTCGAGGTTGCCATAGACGAGGAATGCAGCCGGATTCTCGCGACGCGGGCCCCGGCGGCAATTGATCTGCGTTTGATCGTCGCGGTCATCAAAACCATCACCGATCTCGAGCGTATCGGCGATGAGGCTGAGAAGATCGGGTTCCTTTCGGCTCGCCTCGCGAGCACAGAAAACGCTGCAAACAACTACCGTGAGCTGCGCAACCTGGCGCGCCACGTGACGGAAATGCTGCACCGAACGCTCGATGCCTTCGCTAGGCTAGATGCGAAGGAAGCGCTTGAGATCGTGAAGTCGGACGAAGAAGTCGACCAGGAGTACGAGGCGATCTATCGTCAGAGCATCACCTTCATGATGGAGGACCCCCGAACCATTACCCGCATCATGGATCTAACTTGGGCGGCACGGGCACTCGAGCGCATTGGAGATCATGCGAAAAACATTTGCGAGTATGTAATCTATATGGTGCATGGCAAAGATATTCGGCACATCAGTCTCGATGCGATCGAAGCCGACGTCGTCGGCAGGGGCACGGGATCGGCGTAGGCCTTGGTCACCTTGGTGTAGGTTTGGGGCAACATGATTTCGATCGATAGCAGGACGGGGCGCCGCTGGGCAAATCTGGCTGGATTCGCGGCGGTCGTTGGGCTGATGGCGTACGCGTTGTTTGCCGAGCACGTGCTCGGATTGGAGGCCTGTCCGCTGTGCATCTTCCAACGTATGGCCTTTATCGGTCTCGGGCTTGTTTTTCTTGTGGCGGGCTTGCACAGCCCGGCGGGTCCGATGGCGAAATTCTATGGCTTCCTGGGCGTTGCCGCCGCGGGCACCGGCGCGGCGATTGCCGGCCGGCACTTTTACATTCAAAATCTGCCCGCCGATCAAGTGCCGGCGTGTGGGCCGGGCCTCGATTACATCATGGATGCGTTCCCGCTTCTCGATGCGCTCGAGCTCGTGTTTACCGGTTCGGGCGAATGCGCTGAGATCAACTGGTCTTTCCTCGGCCTGAGCATGCCGGGTTGGACGTTCATCTGGTTCTTGCTGCTGGCCGCCCTGGTCCTGGTTGCGAACTGGAAGCGTCTCAGTGCGTAGGAGGTCGCGGCTGGCGACGCTCGCGGGTCGTGCTCAGACGAGCAAAAGCTCCGCGATGCGCTGGTAGATCGCCTGCAGTCTTTCGATATCCGCGACGAGGATATCTTCGTTCACCTTGTGAATCGTCTTGTTGATAGGGCCGACCTCGACGACATCCACGCCGTACGGGGCGATAAATCGACCGTCTGAGGTGCCGCCGCTAGTCGAAAGCTCGGGTGTGAGCCGCGTGACCTCTTGGATTGCCTTTGTCACAGCGGCCGACAAGGCGCCGGGCTGGGTGACGAAGGGCTTGCCCGCAAGTCGCCAGGTGATTTCATAATCGAGTCCGAGTTCTTTCAAGATTTGCTCGACGCGTTCGGCCAGTGTGTCGTGACTCCACTCCGTCGAGTACCGGAAGTTGAAGCGGCATTTGAGCTCACCCGGCACGACGTTCGGTGCGCCGGCGTCGCAATGCACGTTGACCATCTGAAACGTTGTCGGCGGAAAGTGCGCGTTACCTTGGTCCATCGGCGTTCCAGCGACCGCGTCGATGAATTTTGCCAATGTGTGCATCGGGTTGTCGGCCTGCAGCGGATACGCCACGTGTCCCTGGACGCCGCGTATGGTCATCAAGCCGGTCAGGCTGCCGCGACGCCCGATTCGCACGGTGTCGCCAAGCGCTCGCTCGCTCGACGGTTCTCCGATCACGCACCAGTCGATGAGCTCCCGCCGCTCGACAAGCGTTTCCATGACGCGGACAGTGCCATTATCGGCCGCACCTTCCTCGTCACTCGTGATCAGAAAAGCAATCGACCCCCGATGATCGGGATGCGTTTGCACGAAATCCTCGCATGCGCAGACCATTGCGGCGAGGCTGGACTTCATGTCTGCGGCGCCGCGCGCGATCAGCCGTCCGTCGCGGATCTCTGCGGCGAACGGGTCGACCGTCCACTGCTCGACAGGGCCGGGGGGGACCACGTCGGTGTGACCGGCGAAGCAGAGCACGGGCCCGCCGGTGCCGCGCCTTGCCCAGAGGTTGTCGACGTCCTCGAAGCGCAGGTGCTCGATTCGAAAGCCGAGTGGCTGGAGCCGCGCGGCGATGATTTCCTGGCAACGGTGATCGACGGGAGTGACGGAGGGCTGCCGGATGAGATCGCGGGCCAAGTCGAGCGCATTCATGAGCGATTATCTAGCATGAGCATCGAGAATATCCCGTATCCATATGATTTATATTAATTAATTGGCTAATGTATTGAATAGCTGCTTGGCGAATCTGCAATAATTCCTTAACAATTGCCAGTTAAGCTTGGCCTCGACGCGGATATTGGTTCAGCCGTTTCACTTTAGCTACGTGGGCAAACGATCGTAAGGAGTTTTCATGGGGACTTACTCAAACTATATCCCGCTGCACTCAAAGACACCGTGGTCTACGCTGGCCTGCGCGGCGCTCGCAAGCGCGCTGATCACAGTTGGCAACGCCAACGCACAGGCGGCGCGAGACTACATCAGCATCGTCGGGTCGTCCACGGTATACCCATTTGCAACCGTGGTGGCGGAACAGTTTGGTCGCAGCAGTGCGCGTTTCAAGTCGCCAAAGATCGAGTCTACGGGATCAGGCGGCGGTATCCGGCTCTTCTGCAACGGTATCGGCGTAGAGCACCCCGATATCGCCAACTCCTCGCGCAGAATTCAGTCCAGCGAGCTCGAGCTGTGCGCAAAAAATGGCGTCACCGAAGTCATCGAAGTAAAGATTGGCTATGACGGTATTGTGTTGGCGAACGCCAATTCCGCACCGCAGTATGCGCTGACGCGCGAGCAGGTCTTCTTGGCGCTCGCCAAGCAGGTACCCGATCCTGCTGGCGGCGGCCGACTCGTGGACAACCCCTATCGCCGGTGGTCCGAAATTGATCGTGCGCTGCCTGCCGTTGCAATCGAGGTCCTCGGTCCCCCGCCGACCTCCGGGACGCGTGATGCGTTCGTCGAGCTCGTTATGGATGTCGGTTGCGCGAGCCTGGCAGAGATAGAGGTGCTGGAAGGTTCCGCTCGCCAAATCGCCTGCCAGACTCTGCGCGAAGACGGTGCGTTTATCGAGGCCGGCGAGAATGACAATCTTATCGTGCAGAAGCTCGAATCGAATCACGATGCCCTAGGTATCTTCGGCTACAGCTTTCTGGATCAAAACCGCGACAAAGTGAAGGGATCGATCATCGATGGCGTTGCGCCTGAGTTCGAAGCCATCGCCGACGGTAGCTACCCAGTTGCGCGACCGCTGTATTTTTATGTCAAGAAAGCGCACGTCGGCGTGATTCCGGGAATCGACGAGTTTCTGCGGGAGTTTACGAGCGAGGCCGCGACCGGAGAGTACGGCTACCTGACGGATCGAGGCTTGATTCCATTGCCCGAGGCAGAGCGCGACGAGGTGCTCGCGGGCGTGCAGACCATGCGTCCGTTACGTCTCTAGGCTCCAATGAGTTCGAGACCTTGCTGAGGCGCGTGGTTTGACTCCCTCGATGGTGCTCGTCGTCTTGGTGGGACTGATCGCGCTCGCCTACGTTTTCGGCCGCCGACGGGCGGTGGTTTTTGCCGCTGCCGGTCGACCCCATTCCTTGTCGGGCTACCACGGCAGCTACGTGGCGCTATGGTGCGCACTGCCGGCTCTGCTGCTGTTCGCAATTTGGCAGTTTGCCGAGCCGGTGTTTATCCGGGCGTACGTTCTCGATCAGCTGCCGGCCGATCTGCAAGCGCTGTCCGAAGCTCAGCAGGGCTTGATCTTCAACGATATTCGTAACCTCGTCGAAGGCAATATCGTTGCGGTGACGCCGACAGACGCCGTGCTCGCCGCGGCTGAGCGCTATACCGACGTGCGCAGCCTGAGCCGCTGGATTCTCGCAATCGCGGTGTTTGCGCTCGGGATCGGCGCGCTGGCGATCGCGCTTTATCGCCTGCGTCCCGATTTTCGTGCTCGCAACCACGTCGAGGCAATGCTCGAACGGCTGCTGATGGTGGCGTCGACCGTTGCGATATTCACGACGATCGGCATCTTCCTGTCTGTACTGTTCGAGGCGCTGCGATTTTTCCAGCAAGTCTCCTTATTCGACTTTCTATTTGGGCTGAGCTGGAGTCCGCAGACCGCCATTCGGGCCGATCAGGTCGGATCGTCCGGCGCCTTCGGCGCGGTGCCGTTGTTCATGGGCACTCTACTGATTTCCTCGCTGGCCATGCTTGTTGCGGTGCCGGTCGGGCTGATGTCGGCCATTTACCTCTCGGAATACGCAGGGTCGCGCGTGCGAACCTACGCCAAGCCGATGCTCGAGCTCCTCGCCGGTATTCCCACGGTGGTCTATGGCTATTTCGCCGCGTTGACAGTCAGCCCATTCATCCGCGATATCGGTAGCGCTGTCGGTATGGACGTGTCTTCCGAGAGCGCGCTCGGGGCTGGTCTGGTTATGGGCATCATGATTATCCCTTTCGTTTCCTCGCTGTCGGACGATGTCATCAATGCCGTCCCGCAGGCGTTAAGGGACGGGTCGTACGGGCTCGGGGCGACGAAGTCGGAGACGATCCGTCAAGTCGTATTGCCCGCGGCGTTGCCAGGGATAGTTGGCGGTGTGTTGCTCGCCGCGTCCCGAGCGATCGGTGAGACCATGATCGTGGTAATGGCGGCCGGGCTGGCTGCTAACCTCACCGCGAACCCCTTCGAAGCAGTTACGACTGTTACTGTGCAAATTGTCACGCTGCTCGTAGGCGACCAGGAGTTCGACAGCGCGAAAACTCTATCTGCTTTTGCGCTCGGTTTGATGTTGTTCCTCACGACTCTGGCCCTGAATGTTGTGGCCCTGAAGGTCGTGCGCCGCTACCGAGAGCAATATGAATAGCTTTGAGCGACGTAGTGTGCTCAAGGAGCGGGTAGCCGCTGGCCTGGTGCGCCGCTACCGCTACGAGCGCTTGTTCCGGGCTGCTGGGCTGGGGGCGTTGCTGACGGGCCTGCTGTTCCTGGCCTTTTTCTTCGTTACTCTGATCGGCGATGGGTACACGGCCTTTCGGCAGACGGTGATTGACCTCGACATTGAGATTCTGCAGGAGGCCTTCGCTGGCGGGGCGGATTCGCCGGAAGAGACGCTGCAGCAGGCGAACTATCTCGGGATGGTTCGAGACGCGCTGCGTACCCAATTTCCGGAGATTAGCGCGCGCGGCGATCTGCGTGAGCTCTTTGCGCTCGCGAGCACCGGCGCAAGCATAGAGCTTCGCGATCGCGTGCTGGCAGATCCGAGCCTCATCGGTCAGACAGTCAACATGCCTGTGCTCGCCGATGACGAGATCGATATGCTCATCAAGGGCAGGGTTAACCGAGACGCGCCGGAAACACAGCGTCGGCTCAGCGATCAGCAGATTTCTTGGATCGAAGCGCTCGAATCGCAAGGAAAAATTCGACTCGCGTTCAACAAGCGCTTTTTCACTCACGGCGATTCGCGGGATCCAGAGATGGCAGGCATCTGGGGCGCAACGGTCGGCTCATTCTATATGCTCGTTGTAACGTTGGTGTTGTCGTTTCCGCTCGGCGTTGCGACCGCGATCTATCTCGAGGAGTTCGCGGCTCGGAATCGCTGGACTGACCTTATCGAGGTCAACATCAATAATCTCGCCGCCGTGCCCTCGGTCATTTTTGGCTTGCTCGGCCTGGCACTGTTCATCAATTGGTTTGGCTTGCCCAGGTCGGCCCCGCTCGTCGGCGGGCTCGTTCTAACACTCATGACGCTGCCTGTGGTCATCATCTCCGCGCGAGCAGCGCTGACGTCGGTGCCTCCGTCGATTCGTGAGGCGGCGATGGGCGTCGGCGCCTCGAAGATGCAGACGGTCATCCACCACGTGCTGCCGCTCGCGATGCCGGGAATGCTGACGGGCACTATTATTGGCATGGCGCGCGCGCTCGGCGAGTCGGCGCCGCTGCTGATGATTGGCATGGTCGCATTCATCGTCGAGATTCCCGGCAGTCCGGTAGATCCTGCGACGGCTCTCCCGGTGCAGGTCTATCTTTGGGCCGACAGCCCCGAGCGGGCGTTCGTGGAGAGGACGGCGGCGGCTATCCTGATGCTGCTCCTGTTTCTGTTGGTAATGAACGCGAGCGCGATTTTGTTACGACGCCATTTCGAGCGCCGCTGGTAAGCGCGTAATGGTTGCATGGGGTAAACTGTGAGCCGGGCACCGGACTTCAATAAGAATGTGGCGCAAGTAGTGGCCGATGGTAGTAATAGCGACGGCGCTCGGGGTGCGTCAAAAGTGGCTGTCGTGGAACAAAGTTATCAGACCGTCGGAGAGATTGGGGCTGAAGACCCAGTCATCGAGGCCCGACGCGTAAATGTATTTTACGGTGACAATCACGCGATTCAGGACGTCAATCTCGATATCGGCCTGAATCAGGTCATCGCATTGATCGGCCCTTCCGGTTGCGGAAAATCGACCTTCATTCGCTGCTTGAATCGAATGAACGACACGATCGAGTCAGCACGTATCACTGGCGAGATAAAACTCTTCGGCGAAGATATTTACGATCGCCAGATGGACGTCGTGATGTTGCGGGCGCGAGTCGGCATGGTATTCCAAAAACCAAACCCGTTCCCAAAGTCTGTCTATGACAACGTCGCATATGGTCCCCGAATCCACGGCCTTGCACGGACGCGCGCGGACCTCGATCAGATCGTCCAAAACAGCCTGGAACGGGCAGGTCTATGGGTCGAGGTAAAGGATCGTTTGGATCTTCCTGGCACGGCGCTGTCGGGCGGGCAGCAGCAGCGGCTCTGCATCGCGCGGACTATTGCCGTCGGTCCGGAAGTCATACTCATGGATGAGCCTTGCTCGGCGCTTGATCCGATAGCGACCGCCCGAATCGAGGACTTGATCGACGAGCTCAAGCAGAATTTCGCTATCGCGATCGTGACTCATTCAATGCAGCAGGCTGCGCGAGTTTCGCAGCGTACGGCTTATTTTCATCTAGGTAAGCTTATCGAAGTCGGGGAAACCGATCAGATCTTCACGAACCCCGTCGAGAAGCTGACCGAAGACTACATTACAGGCCGGTTCGGCTAACGCGCCAGCGTTCTCCGGTGACTTTCCGAAACAGCTCGAGACCGAGATGGATTCTTCGGCGATCTGCCGGCCCACGGGCGATCGGCCAATCCGTTTCGAGGCCGTTACGGTCTGTAACAAAGTTGTAACCTTTCCATGCCAGAATTCCGCCTCGAAACGTCGATGACGAGTTGCACCGCGGCGATCTTCAAGGGTGACACCGACTGACGCGAGACCTTCAGGTAATGCGAATCACTGCTTAAGGGGCGGACACATTAACACTCACACGCGAGATTCAGTTGCAGGGACCGTGCTGCTTGTGGCGATCCTTCTTTCGGCGGCCGGTAGTGCGCATGCAGCGGACAAAGAGCTGCTCGACGTCCTGCGCGCCAATGGCGCCATCACGCAGGAACAGTACGAAACGCTGCTCGAAGCGGAAACATTGACGAGCGATGACATTCTGTCTGATGCAGACAGCACGGACTCGGACGGTTCAGATGAAGCGGCAGCCGCAGCCGATGGCGGCACCGATGTCGGCTACGTCGACGACCTGACGCTGGACGGCAGCTATGAGAGCACTGGGTTTCGTTTACAGAGCCGCGATGGCAACTGGCGGACAGAGTTGCAGTGGCGAACACAGTTGCGTGCCACCACGCCGTTTGGCTCGGATCCGCGTCAACTCTCGGGCTTTGAC
>JAHEEM010000039.1 GCA_024640695.1 Rhodospirillaceae bacterium
ATCGCTGCCACCAGGCCGAACATCGCCGCATTGATAACCAGCAAGAACAGACCGAAGGTCACGATCGTAATCGGCAGCGTCACGAGGATCACAAGTGGTCTGAGCAGCGCACTCACAAGACCCATGAGCAAGGCCGCAAATAGCAACGTGCCGAAGCCACGAATTGTGATCCCGGGCAGAATCATAGCTGCGATAGCAAGGCCTAAAGCGTTGATCGCGGTTCTGAGTATGATTCCCTGCATGTGCTACCCAAGTCCTAAGCGCCGAGTATGCGCGTTGGGATGACGTGGCCCAGCGCGCGGCTGGCATTGTAAGGCAAAGACTGTACCATTGCGGATTCGACCCCCCGGGAACCAACGATGAGATCAACACTAGCCGCCGTCGCGCTCGTGCTTGCCAGCCTCCTCCTGGCCGGCTGCGGTAGCGGCCGTACCGATCCGCCGAATGCAACCCTACGCGTCGTTCATGCGGCGCCAAGCGTGGGCCCGGTGACTTTCAAGCGGGTCAGAGCAAACGCTACGACCTACGACTACAAAGGCAGCTCTCTGTTCAGTTTCGACGCCGATACGTATACGTTCAACCTCGAGATTCTCGCAGTCGACGGCTCGGTGGCTCAGACGCTGAGCCTGATGCAAACGCTGGAAAACGGCACCGACTACACGCTGGTCTTGCGCGAAATCGGCGGCCTGCCCGCGGCGACGGTGATCGAAGCGCCCGCACGAGGTACATCTGCATCGGGTACGCAGCTGCAGCTCTTGCATGCGGCAACGACTCTCACCGCCGTTGACGTCTTCTTCGAGCCCGCAGGATTCGACCTCGCGGCTGCGACCCCCTGGGGCAGCCTGAATTATGATGACGTGCTGGCGCCACGACTTTTCACGAACGGTGACTACGAATTCGTCATCACCGAAACTGGTAACCGGGCGAACGTTTTGCTGGCGTCGACGCCATTTACCGTCAGCGGCGCACAGAACATCTTCTTATTCATTGCCGACGGCGCGAACACGAGTCTTGCCCCGATTACGCTTGCCATTGCCGATGGTGACGGCATCGACATCGTGGACAAAGACCTGCTGTCGGGAATTCGCGTGCTCAACGCCGTCAGTGATCGTAATGCCATCGACGCCGGCCTCGATCTCGAGCTGATGCCACCACTGATACAGGCACTGCCGTTCGGCACCGTCTCCGATCAGACCTTGATCGCAAGCGGGGATCACCAGCTCAACATTACCCCTGCTGGTAATCCCGGCGTGATCGAGATTGATCAGGCCTTCACAGCAGAGAGGGCAAGCCTGAGCACGTGGTTCATTACCGGCTCACCGGGAGCTCTCAGCGCGGCGCCTCTAGACGACGACTTTCGCCTGCTGCCGGGGGAGTCCAAGCTCCGCATCTTCAACGGCAGCCCGCTTAACGATATCCTCCAAGTTTATGTTGTAGCGCCAGGCACGAACTTAGCGACGATCCCTGCAACCCAAATCCTGGCGAGCGGCACGGCCTCCCCGAACAGGCGGTTTGCCCCGGGTGAGTATGAGCTCACGGTCAGGAGCGCTGTAGACAACAGGGTCTTACTTGGGCCGCAACCGCTCACCATCGCGGCGGATGGTTACTACGCGATTCTGCTAAGCGACCCGCTCAGCGGGACTGGCATCGATGTTCAACTGCTTTACGACTTCAACTGACTGTTAACGCCGAGATGAGTCGAGCGACTCCGAAGTGATCGTCGCGACTCGCGCCGTTTTGTGAGTGCCATGCGATCAGTTACCGATGCTAATGACGTGGCTTGTATCGGATGTTGCTCCACGCCAGCAGAAAATTTCGAGTCGCGCGGGTACTCGATATCGCAGCCCTGAAATGACCGATGCCCCGAGCAACAATGAGTCGTCGAATACTGATACTGCTGTTTCACCCCGATCTCAGGGCGTCGCGCGTCAATCAAGCGATGTCCGAGAGCGTCAAGGGCTTGAAAGGTATCTCTCACTATGACGTGTATGCGAAGTATCCGGATTTCGACATCGACGTGGCAAGCGAACAATCGTTATGCCAAGAGCACGACGTCATAGTCTTTCAGCATCCGATTCAGTGGTACAGCTGCCCGGCCTTAATGAAGGAGTGGATCGACCGCGTGCTGACCTATGGCTGGGCGCACGGGCCGGGAGGCACCGCGCTGCGCGGCAAGTCATGGCTCACCGCGACCTCCGCGGGCTGGAAGAAGTCTGATTATCGGCCCGACGGTCGCAATCGGACGTTCCTGAGCGAGTTTCTGTTGCCGCTCACGCAGACGGCCAATCACTGCGGCATGCGTTGGTTGGAGCCGATAATCCTGTATGGCTCGCGACACGCCGATGCGGCGCAGTTAGAGGCGCACGCGAACAGCTATCGCGAGCAGTTGCTGGCGTTGCGCGACGGAACCGAGTGAGCAGATCGATATGGGCGGCCACGGCTTTCTCGTAGACGCGTTTATTTTCCTCACGGCGGCGGTGATCGTCGTACCGCTCGCAAAACGCGGCGGCTTGGGCTCGGTCCTGGGCTATTTGCTCGCTGGTATTGCGGTGGGCCCATACGGCGCGGGACTCATCAGTCGCCCCGAAGACGTGCTGCACTTCGCTGAAGTTGGCGTTGTGCTGATGCTGTTTTTGATCGGCCTCGAGCTACAGCCGGCGATGCTGTGGCGGATGCGTCGGCCGATTGTCGGGCTCGGCGGGGCACAGGTCCTGGTTACCGGCAGCGTTATCACTGGCGCGGGCATTGCGCTGGGCGCTGGGTGGCAGGCGAGCCTTGCGATCGGAATGGCGCTCGCGCTGTCCTCTACTGCCATCGGCCTGCAGCTACTCAACGAGAAGCGCCAACTGAGAACCGCCGTGGGACAATCGGCGTTCTCGGTGCTGCTGTTCCAGGATGTCGCCGTGCTTCCCATGCTGGCCGTGCTACCGCTGCTCGGGACAAACATCGCAACGACGGAGACAGGCCCGCTGGCCGGCCTGCCGGCATGGGTCGATGCGGCGGTTGTGATCGGCGTCATGGCGGCGATCGTCCTGTCCGGGCGTTTCGTGTTGCGGCCCATTTTTCGATTCATCGCCGCAACGGGTCTGCGCGAGATCTTTACCGCGTTCTCACTTTTTCTCGTGATCGGCATCGCCTTGCTGATGCAGGCCATCGGTCTGTCACCAGCCTTGGGTGCATTCCTCGCCGGCGTGGTGCTCGCAGACTCCGAGTACCGCCATGCGCTAGAGACCGATATCGAGCCGTTCAAGGGGCTGTTGCTCGGACTGCTCTTCATCTCGGTCGGTATGTCCGTGGACTTCAATGTGCTTAGCGAGGACCCTGGCACGATTCTGGGGCTCGTCGCCGGCCTCGTGGTCGTCAAGCTTGCCATCCTCATAATACTGGGACGGATCTTCGGTCTTGGTATCGGCGAAAATGTCTTGTTTGCGTTTCTTCTCGGGCAAGGTGGCGAGTTTGCGTTCGTGCTGTTTCAGTTCGCCGTCGGTCAAGGCGCAATTTCAGCCGATCTGTCCAGCCAGCTCGTCGTCGTGGTCGCCCTGTCGATGGTCCTGACGCCCGTGCTCATGATCCTAAACGACCGGGTCATCCAACCGCGTCTCGCACCGCGTCGCGTGGCCCGCGCACCGGATATCGTGGACGCCGACGACTCCGCCGTGATCATCGTGGGCTACGGCCGCTTCGGCCAGATCATCGGACGATTTCTGCAAGCCGGTGGGGTCTCCGCGACGATCCTGGACAACGATCCGGATCATCTCGAGGCCCTGCGGCGCTTCGGTCACAAGGCCTTCTACGGCGACGGCTCGCGCATGGACGTGCTCCATGCCGCCGGTGCCGAACGCGCCAAGCTCATCGTCCTGGCCATGAACGATGCGGACGCCAACGTTGCGGCAGCCAAAGCGGTGCACCGTGAGTTTCCTCAAGCCAGAACGCTCGCCAGAGCCCGGGACCGCAACAATGCCTTCGAGCTCATGGCCGCTGGCGTGGACGTGATCCGCCGGGAGACTTTCGACTCGGCCTTGAGTTTAGGTCGCGAGGCCTTGACCTTACTCGGCATGCATCCCTACGAAGCACGCCGCCAAGCCGATACGTTCGCCCGCAACGACCGGGAAATGCTGCACCAGGGCTTCGAGATCCACGAAGATGAAGCGTCGATGATCGCGCTTGTGCGCCGCTCCCGCGAGCAGCTCGAAGAAATCTTTCGCGCCGACCACGACGACACCGAGCATCGGCGCGACGCGGGCTGGGGCGAATGAGTGCGGCCGACTAAGCGGATGCGCGCAGCGCAGCGCTGAGCCGATCCGGGGTAAACGGCACGTCGCGGAGCCGAACCTGCACGGCATCCGCAATGGCATTCGCAATTGCTGCCGCCGCCGGCCCCTGAGTTCCTTCACCCGCACCGACGAACGCTAGTTCGGGACGATCGATCAGCACGACCTCGATCTCGGGCACCTCGGTGAAACGCAGAATCGGGTAGCTCGCCCAGTCGGTCGTCTCGATTCGGTCGGCGCTAAATCGCACCTGTTCCTTTAGCGTCCAGCTCGCAGACTGCACGATGCCGCCTTCGATCTGGTTTTTCACACCGTCGGGATTGATGACCTGACCGACATCGACTGCCGCAAAGGCGCGCAGCACGCGCGCCCGGCCGCTGTTCTCATCGACAGCGACGTCGACGACGAGCGCGACGTAGGAGCTTAAGTTCTTGTATTTGGCAAAGGCCACGCCGCGCCCGATCCGGCCCGACGCGCGCGCCGGCGGGGCGGCTGCCGCGAGGTCGCGAACCCGCGCAATGACCTCATGTGCTCTCTGATCGTCGAGATGCCGCAGCCGAAACTCGAACGGATCGGCACCGACTTCCCTCGCGATCTCGTCCATGAACGACTCGATCGCAAACACGTTGCCGTAGGCACCCAACGACCGAAGTGCTGAGTTTCGCAGCGGCGGATCCAGGACGAGGTGCTCGATGACGCGTTGGTCGGCAAATTTATACAATGGAATGCCGTTGCGGTCCGCGCCGCCGGTCGGCTGTCGCCCGTCACTCACAGGCGGCAGCGGCAGCGGCCCGGCTTTTTCTCGAGCCGCGAGCATGCCGCCCGCCGACTCACCGCCGGAAGGCCGCGTCGAATGGCTGCAGCTCCAGATGTCGTAGCGCCAACGCACGATTTTCCCCGAGGCGTCGACGCCTGCCGACGCCTGCAGGCTCATCGCAGAGCCGTAGGGTTCATAGCTGAACTCGTCCTCGCGCGACCACAACAGGCGTACGGGTCTGTCCGGCACCGCACGCGCGATCAGCGCAGCCTCACAAGCGACATCATCCGCGGCATTGTGACCATAGCATCCTGCGCCGTCTGCGTGAATGCAGCGGACCTGCGACTCCGGCAAACCGAGCACGTCGGCTATGGCCCCGCGTAATGGATACATGCCTTGCGCATGGCTCCAGACGGTCATCGTCGAGCGATCCCATTGCGCGATCGCGCAGGACGGGCCGAGCGACGCATGCGCAAGGAACGGTCGAGAATAGGACGCCTCGAACTCGCGCACGACCGGCGTATCGCCGGGCGGGAGCTGGCTGATCACGGAATCCTCGGTCGGCAAACGCCGCAACAAGTCTGGCAGCGCGTCGCGAGCGGGGTATGCTTTGGGCGCGCGCCAGCGCGTTGACCTGCGCAGCGCGGCCGCAGCCGCAATCGCCTGCTCTTCTCGCTCTGCAACGACGGCCAGAAAATTTCCGTCCCGTACGACGGTGACGATGCCCGGCATGCCGCGCACGCCGGAGTCGTCGAAGGATTCGATCTCACTGACCGCCATGCTGCCGCGCACGATGCGCGCATGCGCCATGTCAGGCAGGCGAATATCGTGAATATACGCCGGCTCACCGACGAATTTCGCCGGCAGATCAAGCCGTGGCAGCGGCCGGCCGACGTAGCGGTGTTGATCGTATGGCTTTGGCTCGGCGCTGCCATCGATGTCCGCATTGAAACCGCGTTCCGACAGCAGCTCCCAGTAGCTGATCGTGCGCCCCGACGATTCCGCAGTGATGACACCATCCTGTACGCTCAGATCGCGCACCTCAGCATTCAGCCGGGCCGCGGCATTATCGAGCAGCACCTGGCGGGCCTGCGCGGAGGCCACCCGCAGGGCAGCGCCACCGTCAGGGACCGAGTTACTGCCGACCGTGCGCCCCTCGTCCGGCGAGCCGAGCGTATCGACGGTCGCCATCCGCAGACGTTCCATCGACACGTCGAGCTCGTCTGCCACGACTTGCGCGAGGGCCGTTCTGATGCCCTGCCCTAACTCAACCTTACCGGAGAAGACCGTGACGGTGCCGCCGGCATCCAGACGCAGCCAGGTATCCAGGCCGGGGTTGCCACGCACGCTGCGCGGCAGCGACTGCGCGCTGGCGACGCCGGGCACGGAGACTGCAATCAGCAGTGCGCCTGCAGACTCCAGGAATTCTCGGCGCGTAACACGAAATTTGGCGCTCATGAGTTCGACTCCGCGGCGCGACGAACCGCCTTGATAATCCGCGTGTGCGTGCCGCATCGGCAAAGGTACGCGTCTAGCGCTTCGCGAATCTCCTGGTCGGAAGGATCGGGGTTGCGATCGAGCAGCGCCGTGGCGCTCATGATCATGCCGTTGGAGCAATAACCGCACTGCGCCGCCTGCTCGGCAATGAAGGCTGCCTGCACCGGATGCGGCTGCGCCGCCGTACCGAGACCTTCCAATGTCGTGATCTCGTTGCCGACCGCAGCTGAAGCCGGCGTCACACAGGATCGTATCGGTGTGCCGTTCATGAGCACCGTGCACGCGCCGCACTGGCCAAGCCCACAACCGAATCGCGGCCCGCTCAAGCTCAGATCGTTACGCAGAACATATAACAGCGGTGTCGACGGGTCGACGTCCACGCTACTGTTGTTACCGTTTACCTTAAGATCGATTGCCATGACTGTGTCTCCCTCCCGCCAATATTAACTCGTCAGCCATAGGAACTCACAGCGCTCGGCGCGGCGGGAAAGTGCCACAGCTTAGCTGGAGACGAGACCCTCGTAGAGCTCAGCCGTTCTGGCGATCGTGTCCTCGATGCGGAAGGCGGCGCCGATGCGCTCCCGTCCCTGACGGCCCAGCTCGCAGCGGAGCTCGGGCCGCTCGTAGAGCTTACCGATCGCCTCGGCCAGCGCCTCGGCATCGCCTGGCGGGACGATCAAGCCACTCACACCATCCTCGATGATCTCGGCCACGCCGCCGACCCGCGTCGCGACGGTCGCGACCCCGTATGCCATGGCCTCGATGACCGTCTTTGGCAAGCCTTCCCGTCTGGTGGCGGGCAATACGGCAATGCTGAAGGCGCCGGCGACTGCGGCAGCGTCGCTTCTGAAGCCGAGCAGATGAATACGGTCGCGGTGAGGATTGGCCGCGATACGCTGCGCTAACTTCGGGCTGCGCATATTACCGACGAGCACGACATGGATCGGCGCATCGACCGGCAGGCGCGCGCAGGCCTCGAGCAGCACCTCGACCCCCTTGCGCGGCCGCCAGTTGGCGACGCAGCCGACGACAAACGCGCCGCGAGGTATGCCCAATGGCTCGAGATCGACCGGCGGTTCTGCATACCACGACAGGTCGTGGCCTTTATGAATCGTTACGAGCTTGTCACTCGACAGCCGCCAGCCCAGCGCACCGACGCCGGCCAAATACTCGCGAACGGCGTCGGAGACACACACGATGCGATCGATGCGCGGGTTTAGATACCGCAGCCACGCGAGCGGATCGAAGCAAGTGACGTTACCGACATTGCCGCGATAGACGACGATCTTGGCCTTCGAGCCGCGCGCCGCACGCAGCCCGTTGAGGACCGCTCTGTTGTTGAAAAGGTGCAGAATGTCGGGCTCGAAGGCGGCAATCTCCCGACGGAGGTTTGCGATCGCACGACGATCGTAGCGGCGCGTAACCTCGAATGGGACCGCAGCCGCGCGGGAGGTCTCGAGCAGCGCGAAGCTCGGACCGTCCGGCGAGCAGAGCACGCGCATTTCGAAGCCTCGGCTGGCGAGTCCGGCGAGCATATGCGCCTCCGGCCGATCGGGATGGCCCGTGACGCATAGCACCCTGATCGGTTTTGCGGCGTTTATTGGAGAGTCCTCAGGAGACCGCGCTCGGCCGGGGCGCAATCATCCGACCCTGGTCACTCGCGACGCGCACGTGTGTCGCTATAGCGTTTCATGTGTTTGAAGAATGTGCCGACAGCATCGCACACGGCGATCACGAGCCCGCGCCAACCTGCCAGCAGCCCGAGCTTCAATACGTAGCCACGAAAGAACGTCCAGACCGTACGCATCATGATCACGACCGGGCCATGCACGCGCTTACCGGCTTCTTGCCGGCGCAACTCCGTGTAATAGCTGATTTTCTTGAGGAACTGATCGATGTCGTGGATGTTGTCATGCCATAGAGCGCCATCCACACGCCGCGGCTGGGCACCGTCTGGCACGACGACTTTCTCGTGCACGAGCGAATTGCTCAGACCGGTCTGCAGCCGGTTATAGATACGCACGAGCCAATCGTTTCCCCAACCGCCCCAACGGATATCTTTGCCCATGAAAAGGTTATGCCGATGGATCGTATAGGTTTGTCGCGTCTCGGACAGATCCAGCGCATCCAGACTTGCCAGCAGCTCATCGCTGACCGACTCATCCGCATCGATCGACAATATCCAATCTCCCGATGCAAGCTTCGCCGCCTTATTCTTGGTCTGGCCGAAGCCCTCGAACTCGCCGGTCACGATTTTTACGTTCGGAAAGCGTGCGGCGACCGCCACGGTATCGTCGCTCGATCCATTGTCGTAGAGAACAACTTCCGGGAACGCGCGCAAGCTCGCCAGCGTCGCCTGGATCGTTCTCGCAGCATCGCGCGAGATGATGACCGGATGTATATCTTGTAGCGCCATCGCAATGTCTATTGAGCCGAGTGGCTATCTGCCGACTGAACTCGATCGATTCTACAGCTCCAGAGCACGCTCGTAGACGGATATGTAACTTGTCGCGCCCAGCTCGGCGCGCCGCGCGAGCGCCGCGGCGCGGGCGCCGGCAGCCAGCTGTTCGCGCAATCCCGGGTCCTCCGCGAGCTTAACGACCCAAGCGAGCATCGCCGCGGCATCTCCGGGCACGAACAACGCGCCATTCTCGCCGGGCTTGACGACCTCGGGTATGCCGCCGACGTCCGCAGCAACGACCGGCAGGCCGCAGGACATGGCCTCGAGCATCGCCGAGCCAAGTGCTTCGCGACGCGACGGGAATACGAAAACGTCCATCGCAGTGTAATAGTCGCCGACATTCTCGACGCGACCGATGAATTCGACGTTTTTAAGATCCTTGGCCTGCTCACGCAGCATAGGCTCATCTCTGCCGCTGCCGACCAGCACGAAATGCAACTCCGGGTGGCTCGCCTGCGCGAGCCGCGCCGCCTCGAGAATCACGAGCTGGCCCTTGTGGCTGTCGTCGAGCTCACCGACATGCCCGACGACGAATCTGCCCGCGAACCGCTGCTGCAGCTGTGCAACCCGTTCGGCGTCAACCGCCAGCCGCGGCGTGAAATCGAGAATCGTCTCGACCGAGGTCGCGCCGACGTAATTGCGCATGACGCTCGAGACGGCGTCCGACACGCCGACAATGGCGCGGGCGCGTCGATACGCCCAGCGTGTCGCGGCATTGTTCCCGGGCCGTTTAGGCACTCGGCGCGTAAGCACGAACGGAGTCCCGAGCAGCGAGCGCAGCGCGCCGACCGGCACACTCCTGCCCTCGTGCACGTGCAGCAGATCCATGTCGCGGGCGGCGCGAACGGCGGCGATAATCGAGCTCGGCACCGGAATCAGCGCCAACCGAGGATCGACGTTCTGCTCGAGACGGCGATGCAGCAAGCCGTCACGCCGCAGGACGAGGCTCTGCTCATATCGGCCGACGAGGCACTCGATCAGCGCCATCATCTGGATTTCGCCGCCGCGCAGCTCTTTACTGAGATTGATGTGGCAGAGACGCAATCCCTGAGACGCCTTCGTGGGAGGATGAATTCAGTCGGACCAGCGCCTTCGCCGGACCTGGGCCGCAGAATAACAGTATCCTCCCACGCCTGCCCCGCGCGCGGAAACCTGGCGAACAGACAGCCCGTGGGCCCCGGCCCTGCCTGCAAATAGAACCGTGCGGAGACAGCAACGCGGCGCTCGGGCCCGGAACTCAGTCGCTATCCCCGCAGGAGCGGCGTTTTCTGAAGTATCGAAAAGTGCGCCAGACGAACGATGAACCTGCACCATCGCTGTCGCGCCGAGAGTAATCCGATCGCAATCCAGACGGTCCATGATGCTCCGATCCGCGCCTTAGAAGCGACTATCGGCTGGATCACAAATAGACTCGTAGATCATCCCGCCAGGGTCGAGCTCCCATGTGAATTTACGGAGCCAGGGCTCGACGAAGGTTGCGGGCGCGTTTATCAATGTTTCGCCCTCGAGACCCTGGCCATCGTCGACTAAGCGGTATCGCTCCGCGACGATCATGTCGCCATACTGGCGAACGCCACTACCGCTCAATAGCCCGGGAGCGTAATTGGTAGTCTGGATAACCAGCTCATCGTCCTCCCAGTGACCCACCGAAAAGCCCATCAATGATGGCGGCAGGTACTCGGGCGCGGGCCTGCCATCCATGTAGATGCGACGGACCATGCCGAACGTCTCATACAGAAACACGAGCATGCCGTCGGTTTGGACAATCTCGAACGGGTAGATCGTCGGTCCAGACCGCGGGAACCCGGGCGGCACGCATCGAATAACAGGATCCTCGAGCGGATCGAAGGCGTCGAGATCGACCTGAGCCCTCGGAGTGAGCGCCGGTTGCTGCGCTCCGCCCCCGCCACGCGGCGACGTCGCTAGCCACACACCGCTAAAATCCGGGGCAGCCTGTGCCGCGGCCGAGACAGGCATGACGAGCGCTAGCAGCACGACGCAGGCCAGCGCCCCGGAGAGGCTTCCCGCAATTGCGGCCACCACTGATCTCAGATTGCCGGGCAAGGCGCGCCTATGCCCTCGGCTAACCGAGATTCAGCAGCTTCACGAGGTTGCCGCCGAGAATCGCTTCCTTCTCCGCATCCGTTAGCGACGGCGACTCGACGATCAAGTCGAGTGTATCGGGCCAGCCATGCGGCATGTCGGTGCCGTAGACCACCTGGCTCGCTCCGCCGACAGCAACGAGATGGCGCAAACCCTCTTCGTTGAAGATCATCGAATCGACGAGGATCTGATCTTTAAAATAGTCTCCCGGGGGCCGCTTGTTGACGCAGCTGGAGTCACCGCGGGCGCGGGCACAGCCGACATCGGAGCGGCCGATATAAGAAGGTAGAAAACCGCCGCCGTGGGCGGCACAGAGCTTCAGATTCGGAAACCGGTCGAGGGTCCCGTCCATGATCATGCGGGAGAGGAATAGCGTGGTTTCCAGCGGGTTGCCAATCACGTTCCCAAGCCCACCAGTGCCGTCCAGAGCATTGGGTTGAATGATGTTCGGGGCGCCCTGTGGATGCATGAACACCGGCACGCCAAGCTCCTCGGCTTTGGCCCAGAACGGATCGTATTTTGGCGACGAAGGCGACTCACCTTCGACATGACCGCCAACCGAACCGCCGCGATGCCCGAGCTCGCGGACCGCGTATTCCAGCTGCTCGGCCGCAAGCTCCGGGAACTGCAGCGCGGGTGAGGACAGCGCCACAAAGCGACCCGGATGCGCGTTACACCAGTTCGCCAGCTGCTCGTCATGGATACGCACGATCTCGCGCGACTGCGGCTGATTCGCGGCGTACCACCAGTATCGGTTGATGCTCAGCGCTGCGACATCGATGCCCCACGCATCCATCTCCGCAAGTCGCTCCGGCCCGAGCAGCCGACTCAAGTTGGCATCCGCCATGCTCGTGCCGCGAATGACATCGGCGACTTCGGTAAAGTCGCAGTGAGCGTGGACGTCGACCACGCGCACAGGGCGGCCTGCCACTCGCACCGTCTTTCTAGACTGCGCGAGGGTGCGGCCTCCGGGAACGGCGAACAACAACCCGGCCGTCGCGGCAGTTCCCATGGCGAGGAATTCTCTTCGTTTCAACATGTTGACATCTCCGTCGTCGCTCAAGGCTTGGGAGCCGTTATCAGAGGCATAAGTGCCCGCGTTTAAGACTAAATGTGACACCACTCACGCTAGCTGGCAATACGGGGCTCATTACTCCGAATTGATAGGGCGGAACCGCGTGTCCACGCCCGCCTCAATCGGCATATTCTCAAGCCTTGCCAGCGATACCTTGGCGAACGAAAATGTCGGGGCGCGGCCCGGCCACGGCACAGAACAATCCACCGCTGCCGCAGATCAAACCCGCTAGCGAAGCTTTTCGTGGCTTACCGAACGCTAGCGCAGCACTGGAGCAGAAGTATTGACCGCCCTCCCTGCTGCGAGCCGCGCGTCAACAGTCTAGCGCTGGAGAATCACTCGACCGTATGGCGTGCAATCACCAGATTGTCCAGGACGAGATTCTGCGTCCAGATAAAGCTCGCGCCTTCAAAGAGATCGAGATAGCGAAAATAGGCCGGCAAACCGCGCGGCGTGCTGACCTCGTCGTCCAGGAATTCGAAGGCTTGCGGCCACGCCGCATCATCGAACGCCGCACTCTGCCAGCCGTCTGGAATCGGGTAGTGAACCGCATAGCAATCCGAGGGCAAATAAGCGAGCGCCGGAAACAGGCGTGTCTCGCCCAAAACCTCTCCCCCGTCGGCGCACTGCGCCCGCACGGCATCGCGGTTGGTTCGTCCGCGAGCGCTGGTGTCGTGCACGCCGTCGTCACGCTCGAGAACCTCGTCGGGCGAATCCAGCGGTGCGATCGCGAACGACTGCGCCTTCCAGTGATCGCCGGTCGCGGTTCCGTCGCTGAAGCGCGCGATGAGCCCGGCATCTCCGAGGAACCAGGGATCACCGCTTTCCAGGCGGTCGCTGGCAGGACCTTGCGGAAACAGCTCCATACCTAAGCCCATGTGCTCGTCCCAGTCGGCGAGCAAGAAAGCAAGCGTGTACGGACGATTGACGCGAAACTTCACTATCGACGAATTGAACGGTGTGTAGGGCGTGTTGTCGACCGAAACGAGCGTGCCGTTCACGTAAAGCTCATAGTAGTTATCGGCAACGATGAAGCCGGTGATGATCTCGCCACCTGCGTCGACCTCGATGACCGGCACAGAGTCGGTGCTGACCTCGCTGCTGTCGGCCGGCGTGATCTGGGTGCACTCGTTGTAGAGGTCGATGCTCTTCGGACCAACGCCTTGTTCGTATGCCGTTTCGGCAGGCACTTTAATGCGTGTGCCGTCAGTCGCGGTCGCGATCGCGAGCGCGCCGCCACGGTAATTGTCGACGACGACGGGGCAATCGTAGAGCTTCTCGACGGTCAGCGGCTGCGCCGGGCCCTGCACTATCCAGCGAACTGGCGGCGGCGCTGCGCTTGCTGCCGCGGTGGCCGCTTCGGTGGCCGCCGGCATCGAAGCGGTAGGCGCCTCAGAACCGCCACATCCGGCGACCATCGCGCCGACTGCGAGCAATGCTGCAGACGGTCCGGCGGGCAATAACTTCGCTCGGGATCTCATCGGGGGTCTTGCTTTGATCATCGTTTTTAGCCCCAAAGGCAACGTGAACGCGCAAGGCTAACACAGCGTTCGCGCTGCGTGGCCGTACCGATCAGAGCCCGAGTTCACGCGCTCGAGTTGCGAGTCCCTTAACGCCGAGACCGAGTCGCCGGAGACGCCCAAGATCAGCCGGCTGTTTGCTCGTCATCTGTGACCGGTTTTGCCCCAGCGCAGCATACTGTCGCAAGCTCAGCGAACGGGGTTGGGGCCTCCATGACGGTCGGGGCGGCGCCTGGCGCCACCGTGATCGCGTCATTGATCGGCCGCTGGCGGCTGAACTAACGTATCGGGCCGGGCGGCTGCTGAGAGCGGCGATAATAAGACCAGCAGCAGAAACTGCTCCTGTCTATCGCAATACCATTTCAATCCATGCATCAGTCCGGTCCACCATCGCGAATATTCCGCAAGGATAGTCAACTTCGCTAGCCGGAGGTCACAACCAGTCAGGCAACGACTATGCCGTCGAGGCGCGCCGTTTTGCCCTGACCTCGGTGCGCCCCGGATAGGATTCGAACCTATGACCTTCCGCTTAGGAGGCGGACGCTCTATCCCCTGAGCTACCGGGGCAGTTACTTTTTTATCAATGGGTTACGGTACTTTCTTATGTCAGGATTTACAACAATACCGCGGCCCGAAGTCATTGTAAGGGATCTGGCTCAGCAGGCGGGGCCGGGCGAGCTCGAAAGCCTGAGTCCAAGCCGCATCGACCCCACCGCCGATCACGGCTTCGCCCGCCACACGACGCTATAGAGATCGTGCCGCCGGTCCCTGAGGTTACGCACGGTGCCGTTGTGTCGCGCGGTGCGCAACGCCCGCAGGCTCAGGTCGGCAAACGCGACCATCTCCACGTTCGGCGTCGTGTCCGCCGCGATGCCGTCGCGATCGAAGGAGAAGTCGCACGGCGTCAGAATGCAGCTCTGCGCATAATGTATATCCATGTTATGCACGTTCGGCAGGTTCCCAACGCTGCCGGACATGGCCACATAGATCTGATTCTCGACCGCGCGCGCCTGAGCACAGTAGCGCACTCTCAAATAGCTCTGCCGCTCGTCAGTCAAGAACGGCACGAACAGGACATTGATGCCCTGATCGGTTAGATGACGTGACAGCTCCGGAAACTCGGTGTCGTAGCAGATCAGAACGGCAACGGGCCCGCAATCCGAGTCGATCAGCCGGACCTCGTCCCCGCCAATGATGTTCCACCAATAAGATTCGTTCGGCGTCGGATGAATCTTATCCTGACTCTCGTGCGTTCCGTCACGCTTGAATACGTGCGACACGTTGTACACCGAATCGCCGCGCATCGACGGCGTGCTGCCGGCAATGATATTGACGTTGTACTTGATCGCCGCATCGCGGATGAAATCCATGATGGCGCCTTCGTGCGCGGTGACGTGCCGGATCGCCTCATTCGGCGGAATCGGCTCGTTCTCGATCGACAGTAACTGCAGCGTATAGAGCTCCGGGAAGAGCACGAAATCGGCGCGATAGTCGGCGCAGACATCAATGAAGTACAAGGTCATCTGGCGGAACTCTTCGAAAGAGTGAATACGCCGCTGCCCGTACTGCACCGAAGCGATACGGATCCGATCCGAGGCGAGGCCCTGCTGGACGACCTTGCTCTTCGCCTGGCGGGCCTTCTCCGTGTAGTGCGGATTGTGCCAAACCATGTGCACGCCGTAGCCGAGCGACTCGATGTCGACCGGGAGATAGCCGCGCAGCACACCGATCGCCTCGAAACCGTTGCGAATCTGGAAACCGATTACAGGGTCGCGAACCTTGCGAAGCTGGACGGCCTCGACGTACTCCTCGGGCGTAGGGAACTCCTTGACGCGCTTGGCGTAATTCGGCATTCGCCCCGCGATGACGATCCCTTTCAGCGCCAAGTTTTCGGCGAGGCGCCGACGCGCGGTGTAGAAGCGCTGCCCTATCCGGTAGCGCCGGAACTCGGGATCGACGCAGACCTCGTAACCGTAAAGGTACTCGCCATCTGGGTCGTGCGTGGAACCATAGCCACCGCCCGTAACTTCACTCCAGGTATGCGCCTTTAATGCCTCCGCAGCAGGCAACCGGATCGTCGCGCAATAACCGACGATCCGGTCATCGAGCTCAGCCACCCATACACCGTCTGGGAACGCATTGATCTGGCCGCGCACCATCCCGGCGGTATAAGGCGACATGCCTGGATAGGCCCGACCGACCAGGCCAATGATGCCCTCGACATCGGCCAGCGTTGCGTCCCGAATATTCAAACGGGGCTTTGTGGTTTCCATGGTACTTCCTATGCGGCGGCTCACACCGCTTGGCTGGCCGCGCTCGATAACTAACTGATGAACTCCGGTTGCCGGGCGGGACCCCGCGCGCTCCAGGCGCGAGTCTGATGCCCTACTCCCCTGGACGGCGACCGGGCGAACTTGGCTCCGGTTCGCTAATCCGAGGGGTCTGCGACGAGCTCAGTATCTGTCGCATTCGCCCATTCTGCCATGGAGCTATCGTAAAGGCGCACATCCGGATAGCCCAGTAGCTGCGTCAGCACGAACCACGGGGTCGAGGCCTGGATCCCAATGTGGCAATAGCTGATGACTGTATCGTCCGGCGTAATCCCCAGGGCTTCGTAGCGCGCCTTAAGCTCGACGACCGACCTAAACGTACCATCCTCGTTGACGTGATCGGCCCAAAAAAAGTGCTGCGCCCCGGGTATATGACCGCTCTTCGCGTTGGGAACGCTGCTCCTGGATCCTGCTGCTTCACCGGAATAGAACTGGGGCGCGCGCGCATCGACTATCTCGAAGCCCGGCTGCCGTATAGCAGCCTGAACATATGCCTGGTCAGCACGATAGCTTGCTTCGACCCGCTCCACTCGGTAGGCCGTCGGAGCGACGGGTTCGGCCTCCGCAGTCAGGCCTCCGCCAGCCGACTGCCAGGCCGGCTGCCCGCCGTCGAGGATGCGAATTTCGCGATGGCCATAGTAGCGCAGCACCCAAAAGATTCGTGCGGCAAAGCGATTACTATGGCTGTCATAAAGGACGATCGTGCTATCGGCATCCACGCCGAGCCGCGACAACACGGCCTCTAAGGCATCTTGCGTTGCCACATTGGACAGCCCCCGATTCTCGGTCTCCACCAACTCGGTACGGCGATCGAGAAATTGCGCATAAGGAATGTGCCCCGCCTCGAACTCAGCGCGCGTCTTGCCGAGGTCGATAATACGGATCCCAGGGGTCGTGAGATTCGCCTCGAGCCACGCCGGCGTGACCAGCACGGACGGTTGGCTCTGGGCTCGCACCGCGGCCGGCATTTGTCCCACCGTGAGCGCTGCCAACGCCACCAGGACGAGGGGTAATCGAAATGTGAAACTCAGTTTCATCAAGCTCTCCAAGGCAATCATGTTAGCGCCGGACACCGCGGCTACGCTGCCGCCCCAGCGCCTATCCGATGCTAAAACGGCCAGACCCAAAGAATCATCGGTACACCGACCGCGATGATCAGCACCTCCAGCGGTAACCCCATCCGCCAGTAATCGCCGAAGCGATATCCGCCGGGCCCCATGATCAACGTGTTGTTCTTATGGCCGATCGGCGTCAGGAACGCGCAGGACGATGCAACCGCCACGCTCATCAGGAATGGGTCGGGACTGACGCCGAGCCGCCCGGCGATATCCAGTGCGATCGGTGCCGCGATGACCGCGGTCGCAACGTTGTTCATGACATCGGACAAGGTCATTGTCACGATCATGAGTATCGTCAGGATCACGGCCGGTGCGAACCCGGCCGACAGGTTCACGATACCCGAGGCAATCAAGCCCGTACCACCGCTCGACTCGAGCGCCATCCCGATGGGAATCATCGATCCGAGCAACACGATCACGGGCCACTCGACAGAGTCGTATAGCTGCCGCAACGGCACGACTTTGAGCGCGACGAGCAAGGCGACCGCCGCCGCGAGCGCAATCGGCAGATACACGACCCCAATGCTCGCAAGTGCGACCGCCGCTGCGAAGATCCCGATAGTCGACACCGCCTTCT
>JAHEEM010000040.1:0-16244 GCA_024640695.1 Rhodospirillaceae bacterium
CCGAAGACCGTGCGCTATCTCGAGGCGTTGCGGAAAGGCGCCGCTCGAGGATACGTTAAGCCCAAAGTCGAGGCAGAGGATCTCGCGTTCCTGCAGTACACCGGCGGCACGACCGGCCTGCCCAAGGGCGCGATGCTGACGCACCGCAACATCATCAGCAATGTGCTGCAGTCAGTCGCCTGGGCGCGGCCGGCACTGGATGAAGGTGGTGAACGGGCCGCGACACCGCTGCCGCTTTATCACATCTTCTCATTGATGGCGAACCTGTTCTGCTTCCTTGAGCTCGGCGGGATCATATTGCTCATAACCAACCCACGTGACATAAAGAGCCTCATCAAGGAGCTGAGCCGCGCGCCCGTCAATTATCTGACTGGCGTCAACACGCTGTTCAACGTATTACTCGAGTCGCCGGAGCTGCATCGTATCGACTTCAGTCAGCTTAAGGTCACCATGGGCGGTGGCGCCGCAGTGCAACGCTCCGTAGCAGAGGCATGGCAGCGCGCGACGGGGCGCCCGATCGTTCAGGGCTACGGCCTGACGGAGACTTCACCGATCGTGTCCGCAAATCCATTGGTGAGCGAACGCTTCAACGATTCGGTCGGTGTGCCTCTGCCGTCGACGCAGATCAGCATTCGCGACGAGAAAGGTACCCCGCTCGGCTCCAATGAGGTCGGGGAGATCTGCATTCGCGGCCCCCAGGTAATGAAGGGCTATTGGAACAACCCCGAGGCGACAGCCGAGGTAATGCTCGACGGCTGGCTCAAGTCTGGCGATATCGGGCGCATAGACGAAGCGGGCTTTGTTTACATTGAGGATCGCAAGAAAGACATGATTTTAGTCTCGGGCTTCAACGTTTACCCCAGCGAGCTCGAGAACGTCGCGAGCATGCACCCGGGCGTGCTGGAGTCTGCGGCGATTGGCGTCCCCGACCCCGACAGCGGCGAGGCGATCCGGATGTTCGTCGTACGAAAAGATCCGTCATTGTCCGAACAAGAGCTGCTTGCCTACCTGCGCGAGCAGCTGACAGGTTATAAGATTCCGCGGGACATCGTTTTTAGGGAAGAGCTGCCGAAGACCAACGTCGGCAAAGTATTGCGCCGGGCGTTGCGCTAACCGCGAGCTGCGCGCATCTACTTGCTCGTCCGGCAGGTTCTTCGGCTGCACAGATCCAGAGGCAGGAACCAGCGCCAATAAGCTCGCGCAGCCTAAAGCGGGAGCAGCTCCGCGAGGAGATAGATCAAGACACCCGCCGCGCCGCCGACAAGCGTACCGCTGATGCGGATGAACTGCAGGTCGCTACCAATATATAGCTCGATGCGCTGGGACGTCGCCGACGGATCCCACTGCTCGATGGTTTCTGACACTGTATCGCTGAGGGGGCGGCGGTAGTTGTCCACGAGATAAATGATCAGGTCTTTGAGCCAACGATCGAGACTGTTGCTAACCATCGCATCGGTTTGCATACGCGCGGCAATCGCGCGCAGCTCTTTGTCGATCCCCTTGCGCAACGGTGATTCCGATTGCTCGAGCGCATTACATATCTGATCGCGAAGGCGTGACCAGAGGTCGCTGAAGTACGATTTCACGGCTGGATGCTCAAAGAACTCTTCCTTGAGACGACGCGTCTTGTCGGCAAGTCGCGTGTCATCGGCGAGCGTATCTGCAAGCTCGTGCAGTCGACGCGTGAACTCGGCACGCGCTGGATGCTGTGGATTTGCACTGATATCCGACAGAATCCGCTCGAGCTCCGCCACGAGCTGGTCGTATATCGCCTCGTCGACGAAACGAGGTAGCCACCACGGGCTGCGTTCGCGGATGCGTGTGCGGATGTTCTCCTTGTTGTCCAGAAGTTGCTGTTGGCCAATTGCGACAAGGTGGTCCACGAATGCCTCGGCATGTTGACCCGACGACAGCACTTCGACCACGACGCTGAGACCTGCGCGCACCGGCAAGCCGCTGATTGATGCGCGCACAGTGGACTCCAGCATACCCCGCAGCTGGGCGTTGTCTGCAGCACGGATCAACCAGCTCAGGGCAAGACCGACATCGCCGCTGACCCGGCGAGCGTTGTCTGGCCTGCCGAGCCACTCGCCAACGCGCTCGGCTAGATTGACCTGGTTGAGCCGCCGCTCTACAGCCTCGCGCACGAGGAAGTGCTCGCGGATAAAGCCGGCAAGCGCACGACCTATCTCGTTCTTGCGTGATGGAACGATTGCGGTGTGCGGGATTGACAGTCCAAGCGGGTGACGAAAGAGTGCTGTGACGGCAAACCAGTCCGCGAGCCCGCCGATCATGCCAGCTTCGGCAAACGCGTTCACGAGAGCGAGCCAGGGGAAGCGCGGCAGCAGCAGTCGGGTAGCCATGAACAGCGCGGCCATCGCCAGTAAAAGGCCGGTCGCGATCCAACGCATACGGGCCAAACGTCCTGCGAGGGTCGATTCGGGAGAAACTAACTCCGCGTCGGGCATGGCGGCGGCATCGGCTCCCAACAGCGCGCCGTGCGAGGTGCCCGTTGCCTGCGGAGCAGACGAAACCTTCTGCTAGGCAACGGTTCTCGTGTCGGCTGAGGACCTGTAATCACACAAGCGTGGCGCATCGAAGCAGGCCGAGCGAGGCGCAGCATCATTCCGCCAGCGCTGCGGCAATCTCCGCCTGAATTGCTTCCGCTGCGGCGCGTGGACTCGGTGCGCCCCGGATCGGGCGGCCGACAACGAGATAGTCAGCGCCGCGTCGAATTGCGCCGGCCGGTGTGACGATGCGTTTCTGGTCGTCTTGTGTACGGTTCTCTGCCGGCCGAATTCCTGGCGTCACGATTAATGGCCCGGTGCCGAGCGCGGCGCGCAGCGCGTCGGCTTCATGACCGGATGCGATGACGCCGTCACAACCGGAAGCGGTCGCGAGGCGCGCGCGGTTTAACACGACCGTGCGCACGTCATCGTGGATCCCCATCTGCTCTAAATCAGCCTTGTCGAGGCTCGTGAGCACCGTCACCGCCAAGACTCGCAGCGTCTCGCCTTTCTGTTCGGCCGCGGCCTCCATGATCGCGCGGTCGCCATGCACGGTGAGGAAAGTCGCGCCCCGGTCACGGATCTGCCGGACGGCTGCGGCGACCGTTGCAGGGACGTCATAGAACTTGAGGTCTGCGAAGACGCGCTTGTTTCTCCGGAGCAGCCAAGCCAGCAGCTCGAAGTAGCTACCCGACATGGCCAGCTCCAGGCCGATCTTATAGAACTCCACAGCATCGCCGAGCTCGCTCACGAGCGCCTGCGCGGCCAGAGCATCGGGGACGTCGAGCGCGACAATTAGACGCTCGCGCTGCGGGATTCGGCTTGAAGTATCTTTCGGTTGCATTGGGGTGACCGTAATTCTACCAGAGACGCTTTCTGCCGGGGCTAGCGACCTGGCTGGAGATCATCACAGGCTTGCATCGCGAAGCGGTCCGTCATTCCTGCGATATAGTCTGCGACGACTCGCGCGCCCGCGGCCGGACCCTGTTCATCATGCGCGGCGCGGGCGGAATCCGCGTGCTCCGTGGGCATGCGCCCATAGTCTCCGATATACACCGAGAATAGTGCAGCCACGATCTCCTTGGCGCGCTCGGTCATGCTTTTTACTTTTGGGTGGCGGTAGAGATGATCTCCGAGAAAACGCTTCAGTGCGCGCTGCGCTTCGGCGAAAGGTTCACTGAAGCCAATCAGTGGGCCTGCGTGACGGCGGATGTCATCGAGGCTCTGTGGCGCCAACTCTTCGATACGGGCTTCGCTTGTGATGATGAGATCGCCGACGAGGGCCCCGATCATGCCGCGCACGACCTCGTGAATCTCGACCCGCGCATTTGTTGCGGAATAACGGCTTCGTACTGAGGCAAGCTGGTCTGCGACGAGCGGAATCGTCAGCAAATCGTCGAGCTCTATCAGCCCGGACCTGAGGCCATCGTCGACATCATGGTTGTTGTAGGCAATTTCGTCTGCGAGATTGGCGAGCTGGGCTTCGAGACTCGGCTGCTGCCTGTCGATGAATCGTTGCCCCAGCTGTCCGAGTCTACGGGCATTGGCTAAAGAGCAGTGTTTGAGTATTCCCTCGCGCGTCTCATAGGTCAGGTTCAAGCCGGGGAAAGCGGCGTAGCGCTGCTCCAAGGAGTCAACTACGCGCAGCGATTGCAGGTTGTGCTCGAAACCACCGTAGTCGCGCATACAGTCGTTGAGCGCGTCCTGACCCGCGTGACCAAAGGGCGTGTGTCCCAGGTCGTGTGCGAGGCTGATGGCCTCGGTCAGATCTTCGTTGAGCCGTATGGCTCGCGCAACCGTCCTCGCGATCTGCGCAACCTCGAGCGAATGGGTCAGACGCGTGCGATACAGGTCACCCTCGTGATTGACGAAGACCTGAGTCTTGTACTCGAGCCGACGGAAGGCCCCGGAGTGAATAACGCGGTCACGGTCGCGTTGAAACTCGCTGCGATGGGTGGGCGGTGGCTCTGCATAGCGCCTTCCACGTGAGTTCTCCGGGCCGACGCCGTAGCGCGCTAGATTAATCGTCACGGCGGGACGAGCCTCATTCTCTTAGACCTGTCTCGAGCACGCCGCGCAGCAATCCTGCGTCGGGTGCGGGTGCGATGACGCCCGCACCGATCGCGTTGAGCAGAACCAGGCTCAAGCCCTGCGCGCTCGCTTTCTTGTCGAGCTGCATGATCTCCATGACGCGCTCGCTGCTGAGGCCCTCGGCGCGGGTCGGCAGATTCGCGCGGGCTAGGAGTTGCTCCAGACGATCGGCCACGGCTGGGTCAAGCAGCCCGAGCGCGATCGATGTTCGGGTGGCCAGCACCATGCCGATAGCGACCGCCTCGCCATGCAGCCAGCGCTCGTAGTTACCGATCGATTCGAGCGCGTGGCCGAAGGTATGACCGAAATTCAACAATGCACGCCGACCGCGCTCGTGCTCATCCTCGGCTACGATGGCAGACTTAAGCTCGCAGCTACGACGGACAATGTGGCGCAAGGCCTCGGCGTCGAGGCCCAACACGGCATCGATGTGCTCTTCCAGCCACGCGAAGAACTCCGCGTCCAGCGCCAAACCGTGCTTGATCACCTCAGCCAGGCCCGCCGCGAACTGCCTCGAGGGGAGTGTTGCGAGCGTGTCCGTGTCAGCTAGCACAGCGCCCGGCTGGTAAAACGCACCTATCATGTTTTTCGCGTGCGGATGGTTTACGGCTGTCTTCCCGCCGACGGACGAGTCGACCTGCGCAAGCAGCGTCGTTGGGATCTGCACGTAGCTAATGCCACGCTGGTAGCAGGCGGCTGCGAATCCAGCGATGTCGCCGACCACGCCCCCACCTAAAGCGATCAGACAGGCATCACGATGAAAGCCCGCATCGATGAGCGAGTCGATAATCGCCGCGAAGGTCTCGAGCGTCTTGTACTGCTCGCCGTCGTTCATGACATGCACGCAAATGCTAGGCGCAGCTAGCGCCCCTCGGAGCTTGTCCAGATAAAGCGGCTTGACGGTCGTGTTGGTCACAATCAGCACTTGGCGTGCAATAATCGCGCGCGCAAGCAGCGCCGAGTCGGACACAATGCCCGACCCGATAAAGATCGGGTAGCTGCGCGCGCCTAGCGCGACCTCGAGGGTATCCATGTAACGCAAAGGGCGTGGTGGGTCAGATGCAAAGGTTCGCAGGGCGGCGTCATTTTTTCAACGCTGCTGCGTTCAGCTTCTTCAGTTTCCTGCAAATCTCGCTGACGACCGCATTGACGCGGCGGCCCCCCGTGTCGACCACGACGTCAGCGATCTCCTCGTAGAGCGGTGCCCTGATCTCCATGAGCTCGGCGAGCACGGTCTCGGGATCCCTCTCCATGAGTAGCGGCCGATGCCGAGTATGGCGGGTGCGCTCGAGCTGCTGCGCGATGGTCGCGCGTAAATAAACGACTGTGCCATTGTCGGCGAGCTGGCGGCGGTTATCGGGCTCGAGCACCGCTCCGCCACCTGTGGCGAGCACAATCGCGCGGCGCTCGGTGAGCTCGCCGATCACCTCACGCTCCCGTGCGCGAAAGCCGGCTTCGCTCTCTTTTTCGAATATGTAGGAGATATCGACGCCGGTGCGCTGCTCGATCTCGGTGTCGCTATCGACGAACTCCAGAAGCAGCTCCTTTGCAAGCTGCTTACCAACAGCGGACTTTCCGGAACCCATCGGGCCGATTAAAAAGATGTTCGCCTGCTCGGTCACGGTCGGAGAGTCTAGTCCGTTTTGCCGATCCCAGGTAATCGGGGCGCAGAAATTTAAGTGCGAGGAACGCCGACGGATCGCGGGGTGCTGACTGGCCGAGGGCGCAGACGCAAAAAAAGCGGGCCAAATCGTGGCCCGCTTCTGTGCTTCCAGCGCGGCTACGGCGCTACGGTGACAGGGATCTGAAGCGTCGTCTGCGTATTGCTGGGCAGGGATGTGACCGTGAGCGTGATCACGCCCGATCCGACGGTGGGTCCGCTCGTGACCGTATATGAGAACGTTGTAATACCCGGGAACAGCGTGTTCGCGGCGATCGCGCTCGAGGGCACGGTAAAGCTCGTCGGCTGCACGACGCTGAGTCCGGCGCCCGACGCGGTCAGTGCAACGGTCGTGTCGAACGGCATCACATTATTCCGCACATCGCGGACGTGGAACGTCAGGGCGACAGCACTATTCGGGGTGAGCCCCAGAGGCGACAGCGGCGCGCCCGTGGTCTCGCTGATCACGGCAGTCGATCCGGACAGAATGACCAGGCTCTGCTCACCGGTGCCTGTCGAACGTGTAGACGGACCGCCACAGCGCGCTGGATCGTTGCAGAGCACGCCATTGAATAAGCTGTCGGCAGCGGTTCGTGCCTGATCGTTGTTGAAATCGAAGAAGTCCTCGCCGACGTTGTACGTTCCGCTCTCGTCATCATCACGGTACGGCTCGGCGATGTCCGTGAACAACTCGCCTGAATCAAAGGCGCCGTTACCGTTGTTGTCGGTGAAGGACTCCTCGCCGATTGCTTTCGCGAGCAGAGTGATCCGCCCGTCAGCCGGGCGCGGGTTGGAGCTACGGAAGCTTACGGTGCAGACGCCCCCTTCGGTCAGTGTTGTGGTCGTCGTGCACTGCGAGCCGATATTTCCACCTTCAGCGGTAAAGGTCACCGCGGTGCCGTCCGGAACGGGGTTCTGGAAGCGATCACCGAGCCGCGCGGTGACTGTCGTCGTGGTGCCGTCGAAGTCCCAGCCCTCGATATTGAACTGGCCGACGGCGAGCGAGAAGCTCGCGTCGGTCGGGATACCGGTGGTGACCGTGAGCTGGCTCGACTGGGTTGCGATCGGTAGCGCCACGTTCGTCACTGTGGCGGTTACCTTGACCGATGTCGCGACCGTGCCGGCGTTAACAATGGTCTGGACGTTACCGAGATTGTCGGATACGGCCGAGGCCGTGGTCAGGTTCAAGCCACCGACCGAGGTATTCAAAGAAAAACTCACTGTCGCGCCTGAGACGGCGCCATTGGATGCGTCCTTGACGCGGAACACAACCGTCGAGCTCTCGGGTCGGCCCACATCTCCTGTACCCTGCAACGCAATATTAGTCGGCGTTGCGGAAATGAACTCGATCGAGCCCACGGTCGCGGCGGCCACGTTCACGGTCCCGACCGCGGACAGCACCTGCGCGTCGATCGTCGACGTGGCCGTAATGATGTCGTCGCCCGCGCAGCCCATTGCCGCGTAGGTCACCGTAGCGATGCCCGTCGTCGTCGTCACCGACGTCATGGGCACACCGTTCTGGCGGATCTCCGCGGTACCGTTGGCCACGCAGGGCGAATTGAAGCCGATGGTGGCCGAGCCTGAGTACAGCGTGCCGTCGGACTGAACGAGCGAGATGCTCAGGCTCGTTGAGCCACCCGCAGATAGCGTTGGGCTCGAAATCGCAATGATGCCGGACTGGAATGTCGCGCCGGTGCCGTTGCCCATCTGCACCTGCGTCGAGCCTCCCGAAGACACGACCTGGACGTTGACCTGTGCCTGCAGGGCCCCGGCTGTTGCGGTAACCGTGATGGCGCGAAGGGTGGAGTCGCCTGCGGTGACCAGTTCGGCCGTCGCTGCGCCGGTGGAATCGGTAACGGCTGGCGTGCCCGAGATGCCGCCGGAGCTCGCCGTGAACGCTACGGTTACCCCCGGCAGCAGTTTATTCGAAGCGTCGGTGACGAAGGCCGTGATGGTAGCCGAGTTCGATCCGTCGGAAGCGATGCTCGTGGTGCTGCTGGTGGCCGAGATGGCTGCGGCTGGCGTCATTCCGCCGCTGCCCCCACCACCGTTGCCTCCGTCTCCCCCGCCTGGCGCGGAGATCGTTTGATCGTCGCCGCTACAGGCCGTGAGACCCGCGATGGCCACGATCAACAGGAGTCGTATGAGTTTGCCCATGTCCCTAGTCCTCTGATATCCGGTTGCCGAGCGGGGGAAAGTTCGTTTCCCGCGCCGATTTAGTAAACGCTCGAGCCTTCCCTCAAGATCTTGGGCGTTACAAAGATCAGCAGCTCCGCCTTGTTGTTCGTCACAGCCTTGGACCGGAACAGCACGCCGAGGCCCGGAACATCGCCTAGGAACGGTACTTTATTGACCGTCTCTCGGGTCTCCGTCTCGTAGATGCCGCCCAGGACGACGGTCTCGCCGTCATTCACTAGTACCTGGGTTGCTATGGAGCGGGTGTCGATACTTGGCACGAAGCCGCCTGTCGCGCTGGCAACCAGCTCGCCTACCGAGTCCTTGGTCACGAGTAGATCCATGATGATCCGATCATCCGGCGTCACCTGCGGCGTTACCGTCAAGCTCAGCACCGCGGGGCGGAACTGGGTTGTGGTGGCGCCACTTGAAGAAGATTCCTGATAAGGGATCTCGACGCCCTGCTCGATGCTTGCCTCGCGCTGATTCGCGGTGACGATGCGCGGCGCCGATATGATATCGCCCTGTCCTTCGGCCTCCAGTGCGG
This sequence comes from Rhodospirillaceae bacterium, assembly GCA_024640695.1. Classification (GTDB taxonomy): domain Bacteria; phylum Pseudomonadota; class Gammaproteobacteria; order Steroidobacterales; family Rariloculaceae; genus JAHEEM01. Next base: position 8,981 of record JAHEEM010000040.1, read on the forward strand.
AAAGCTCCAAGTCCACGAGATAGTCAGAATCCAGAATCGCCAGCGCAATTGCGCCCACCGGATTCGCGACGGGCACGTTGACGTTGTAGCGTTGGTTGGCTGAAGGCACCGTGACCGGAAATGGGTTGCCGGTACTGTTGATGTTGTCCAGAGCGGATCCGACGATGATGTCCGATCCTGCGCCACTGCCGGTCATCGAGACCAGCCCGGAGTTGCCTCGATCGTTGACAGCTGTGGCACCGAAGCGAACGCCGAGCTCGCGGCCATAGTCATCGTTCACGATGACGATGCGCGACTCGATCAGGACCTGCCGGACGGGGATGTCAAGGGTAGTCACGAGACGGCGGATGTTTGCTAACCGTTCGGAGGTGTCCTGAACCAATAAGGTATTGGTGCGCTCGTCGATAGCTACACTGCCACGCTCAGATATGAGCGGGTTCTGACCGCTCTCGCTGATCAGCGAGGCAAGGTCGGAGGCCTTCGCATAGTTGACCTGAATGAACTCCGACCGCAACGGCTCGAGAGTCTGGATCTCCTGCAGAGCCTCGAGCTCAGCGCGCTCCCGAGCAGCGATTTCCTCAGCGGGAGCGACGATGATGACGCTGCCGTTGCGACGCATATCGAGGCCCCTGGTCGTCATCAGGATATCGAGTGCCTGATCCCAAGGCACGTTCTGCAGACGCAGCGTGACGTTGCCCTGAACTGTATCACTTACGACGATATTTAGGTCACTCGTGTCCGCGAGCAGCTGAAGTACAGCACGCGTCTCGATGTCCTGGAAGTTAAGTGTCAGACGCTCGCCCGAGTACTCTTTAGCTTCGTTGAAAATGCCGACTGGCTCGGGTTCCTGTACCGGCGGCGTCAGCTCGAGGGTAAAAATGTTGTCGGTCTGATATGCAACCTGCTCGTAGTCCTCCGCTGTGGTCACGACGAGCCGTGCGTTGCTGTCGGTGCGCAGGGCGTCGACGGTAGCGACGGGCGTGGCGAAGTCCGTAACGTCGAGACGGCGCATAAGCTCGGTAGGCAGCACAGTGTCCTGGAAGTCGACGATGATGCGGCCACCTTCCTCGCGGACATCGACGGTCGTACGCGGATTGGAGAGATCGACCACGATTTGACCGGCGCCGCTGCGGCCGCGGCGGAAGTCGATGTTATTGATCGCGCGGCCGCTGTTTGCCATCGACGTGCCCGCAGTGCTCGATGGAGCCTGGCCGGCGGCTTGAGCGACAAACGCGGCTGACTGCTGCTCTGAGCCTTGTTGGCCCAGGGTGACATAGATGCTGTCGCCCACGACGCGGGTGTCGTAGGGCACCATGTTGGCCATATTGAACACGACGCGCGTTCGGCCGTTGGCCTCGGCGGTCAGTACCGTTGAGAGTGCGCCCTGGTTGACATCTTGCCGGCGGCTGCTCATGCCGATGGTCGTATCGGCAAGATCCAGTGCAATCCGGGCCGGGTTGTCGATCGTGAAGCTCATCGGCTCCGGCGGAGTCCCGCTGAGTCTCAGGCGTATCTCGAGCACCTGTCCGGGCAGCGACTGCACGTCTATCGCCTCGAGCCGCCTAGTTGCATCGGACTGAGCCATGGCCGGCAGCGTAGTCAGAAGCATCAGGACGGCCGCGGCTAACGCCGTCAAGCGTCGGCCGATCCTGATTGCTGCATTCTCAGGCGAGCTGAGGACTGTAGTCGTCATAAAGGTCACTCCCAATAAACGCTGGCGGCGTCAATCGCTCAAACCGACTGCTGCGGGGCGCTCAAGATACCCCCCAAGGCCGTCAGGAATGATCTCCACCAGCTGAATTTCTGCGTCGGATATGCCCGTGATTCGTCCGTAGTTCTGCCCGAGATGATTTCCACTGGTAACCCGGTGAACCAAGCCGTCGGACGTCTGAACCAGACCAAACGCACTGCCGCCGAGTTCAAGCGTGCCGACCATGCGTAGTGTATCGAGTGGAAACTGCTCAAGGAATTCGCGGGGACGATTCGGGTCCGGGCCTTCCACGGCATCCGGGTTATTGCTGACGCGAACCTGCGGCAAATCAGGTACGAACGGTGAACGGCGATTGTCCGAGTTGTAAACGAACTTAGGTGCCGGCACGATATCGGGAAGGGGCGGAATGCGGCCACCGGGGCGGGCTTTGACCTCATCTATGTATGCGCGCAACTCGTCATTATCGCCTGCGCATGCGCTCAGTGTGACGCTCGCCAAGACGACGAGCAGCAAGCGTCTTCCTAACTGGTATTGTCCCGTAGTCATCTTTCTGTTGCTTCCTCATCAAGATAACGATACGTCTTCGCCGTAACATCCAGGGTCAACTCGTCGTAGATTTCACGATCAGCGGAAGTAATAGCGATATCGTGCAGCGTCACGATACGCGGCAAAGAGGCGATACCGCTCACGAATTCACCGAGTTCGTGATAACTGCCGGTGAGGCGAATTTTGATCGGTAGCTCGGCGTAGAAATCCCGCTGAATTTCACCCATCGGCTGAAACAGCTTTTCCTCGAGCCCCGCCGCCAAACCTGTCTGAGAAATGTCGACGAGAAGATTTGGGACCTCGGTTCGACCCGGTAGCTGGCGAAGCATCGCGCCGAAGTCACGTTCAATGTCCGCTAGTTGAGCTCGATACGCGTCGAAGTTCGCCGCCCGGCGCTGCTTATCTTCGAATGTCGCGCGCAACTCTAGCTCTTCGCGCTGCACGCGCTCGAGCAGTGGCACCTCAGTCTTGACTACGAACATATAGATGCTGAAAGCGGCTACCGCCACAAACACGATGACAATCGCAGAGACTCTGAACCCTAACGGCCATCGGCCAGGATCGTTCGTATCTAGGTTGCGTAACTCTTCGATCAGGTTCATGGCGTTACCACCTCATCCTGCTCGCCATCCATAGGGACTTGCTGCATGAAAACGGTGAACTGCGCGTTACGCATTGACCCCAGATCGACGGTCTCCACGACATCGAGGCCGGGGTCTCGCAACCATTGCGATGAATCGATGTTGCGCATCAGGGCCGATACGCGGGTGCTCGATTGGGCGTCGCCGTTCAGCTCGATACGGCTGCCCGTCTGGCGAATCTCCGTAAAGTAGACTCCTTCGGGCAAGGTTTCGACCAATTCGTCGAATAAGTGCACGACCTCGGGGCGAGCCCTCTGGAGTTGCTCGATGATCTCCATGCGTGCGAGAAGACGCTCTTTCTGATTCTCAAGACCGAGGATTTCTTCGATCTGCTTATCGAGTTCGGCGATCTCCTGCTGCAAGACCGTGTTGCGGGCGTTCTGACCGCGGATCTGCGCCTGGACCCCGAGCTTGGTCGCATAGGACAGGGCGCCAGCGACGAAAATGGCCGCAACGACTGCGGTTAGAAAGTCTTTCTTGCGCTTTTGGCGCAGTTCCTCGCGCCAAGGCAGTAAATTAATTTTTGGCATGTTAGTCGAAGCTCCTCAATGCCAGGCCGCACGCGGTTAGCAGGGAAGTCGCGTCGTTTTGCACGCCCTGCGCCTTTGCCTTCCCCGAGATCTTCATCTGCCCCAGCGGATCGCCAATTTCGGTCGGAATTCCAACCCGGCTGCCGATGACGTCGGCGACCCCCGGAATATTGGCGCAGCCGCCGCAAACCAGTATTTGGTCCGGTTGCTCGCGGCCGCTGCCGGATGCGAGGAAGAACTGCAGTGACCGGTTGACCTGCTGAGACATGTCGTCGATAAATGCGTCCAGGACTTCAGGCTGGTAGTTGCTCGGCAATCCACCTTCCTTCTTGGCGCGTCCGGCGTCCTCGAGCGAGAGGCCGTAGGTGCGCATGATTTCCTCGGTCAGTTGCGCCCCGCCGAAGGCAAAGTCGCGTGTGTAGACGACTTTAAGGTCCTGAAGCACGCTGAAGGTCGTCGTGCTCGCGCCGAAATCCACGATTGCGATCAGCTTGTCGATTCCGCCGTCGGCCATCTGGTGGGTAAGCAGCTGACAAGCGTTCTCGACCGCGAAGGCTTCGACATCGACGACACGGGGGCTGAGGCCCGCAGCTTCGACAGCCACCTGGCGCTGCTCGACATTCTCTGTGCGGGTAGCTACTAGCAGGACGTCGAGCATATCCGGATCGCGCTCGCTGGGTCCGATGACCTCAAAGTCGAAGCTGACCTCTTCCATCGGGAACGGAATGTACTGGTCGGCCTGAACCTCAACCTGGCCCTCCAGATCACTGCCGGTCAGATTGGCAGGCATCTGGATGACCTTGGTAATCGCTGCCTCGCCGCTGATGGCGATCGCGACGTTCTTGGTTTTGCTGCCGGCGCGCTTGACCGCGCGGCGGATCGCTTCGCCGACCGAAGCCGCGTCGACAATCGATTTTTCATTTATTGAGTTCGGCGGGGTCGGTTCGGCTGCATAGGACTCAACCCGGAAGTTCCGACCGGACTCAGTGAGTTCGATCATCTTCACCGAGGACGTTGTGATATCAAGTCCGATCAGGGTCTTATTCGCACGCTTGCCGAGCACCAGTTTTCCTTTCCAACTCCGAGGGTTGGGTTAGAATCCTAAACTTGGGTCAATTACCCCAATTTAACTATATATCAGTAACGAGATACATAGTTGTGATCGATCTCACGATATCGGGACACAAGCCTAAGCCCATAGCCGCGAGCCCGCCGCGGCGGAAGTTCGGCGAAAAGCCTAGATTTCCGGGCGACGCGACCGTGCGGATGCCACTCGACTGGAAGGAGTGTGGGGTCTGTCGGGGCTGGCGTTGCTTCGTCTACCCAAGCAGCCCCGCTATCCTAGGCCCGCGGAGTCATCTCGCTGGGCCCGTAGATCGGTGGCTTTGCGTCCCCAGCTTTCGCTGAGTTTGCCGATCGGTGAGGACTATGCACAAAGGAACTGTCCAAGGCAAGGACGTACAATACAAGTTAGATGATGCGCCTCTATAGCCGAATTCTGGTGGTCTGCTGTGCCCTCGCGGGAGCCGGCCTCGTCGCCGTGGGCGCGTTATTCGCGGGCGGGTATTACTACGTCCTTCCCAGCCTGCCCGAGGCCGAGTCGCTGCGTGACGTTAAGCTTCAGATTCCTTTGTCGGTTTTCTCGCGCGATGGCCGCCTCGTAGCCCAGTTCGGCGAACGCCAGCGCACGCCGGTGGCATATGAGGATATCCCCAGGCAGCTCGTCCAGGCGATCCTCGCTGCCGAAGACGACAGATTCTTCGAGCACCCTGGATTCGATTACCAGGGACTGATGCGCGCCGGTGCTTACTTTTTTATGACCGCGGGCGAACGGGGCCAGGGCGGCAGCACGATCACGCAGCAGGTCGCGCGCATGTACTTCCTGACGCGCGAGCGGACCTTCGTGAGAAAATTCAAGGAATTGATCCTGGCCACTCGCATCGAGCGCGAATTCACCAAGCAGGAGATTCTCGAGCTCTACCTGAATACCTATTTCTTTGGCCAACGCGCTTATGGGGTCGTGTCGGCCGCACAGATCTATTTCGGTAAGGGCCTGGATGACCTGAGCTTATCGGAGACCGCGATCATTGCGGGGATACCGCCTGGACCGTCGATATTGAACCCGATCACGAGTACCGAGGCCGCGGCTCGGCGCCGTGCCTATGTACTCGGGCGGATGCGCGCGCTCGGATTCATTACTGATTCTGACTATCAGCAGGCCTCGACGGAGCCCATTCTCGGCACTCGCTTCGGTCCCGAACTCGAACTGGCTGCACCCTACATGGCTGAGATGGTCCGGGCCGAGGTGCTCCAGCGCTTTGGTCCTGCGGCTTACGAAGCGGGGCTGCGGGTCACAACCACAATCGACAGCCGGCTGCAGGGTGCCGCGCGCGATGCGCTGCGTCGCGCCGCGATCGAATACGACGAGCGGCACGGCTATCGCGGACCGCTAGCGCGCGTAACGCTCGACGCGAGCAGGGTTGCGGAGCAGGCGGGAGAGCTGCCCGAGGCCGCATGGCGGGCGGTGCTTGCCGATTACGCGAAGGTTACGGGTTTCATAACCGGCCTCGTCGTCGGAATCGATGCGGTGCCGGGCAATCCAGCCGAGATCGGCCCTGGCCCCGACGCTGCGGATCCCGCCGGCGCCCAGTTGCCCGCGGCCGCGATCGACCACGTCGCCCGCGTCTACACAGCCGACCTTGGCGAGGTCACCCTCGGGCTCGACGCGGTCGCGTGGGCCGCACGCTACATCGACGACAACCGGATCGACAAGGCTCCGACCAACGTGGCGGACGTCCTCGCGCCAGGCGACGTGGTTCGGCTCCGTTACACCGAGGACGGCACACTCAGGCTGGCTCAGCTGCCCGAGGTTCAAGGGGCGCTGGTCTCCCTGGATCCTACAGACGGCGCAATCGTCGCGCTCGTCGGCGGCTTCGACTTCTCTTTGAGCAATTACAATCGCGCGACGCAATCTCAGCGCCAGCCAGGATCTTCTTTCAAACCCTTCGTCTACTCGGCCGCGCTCGAGAATGGCTTTACTACGGCGACCATTGTTAACGATGCACCCATCGTCGAGAGTAGCCAGGAGCTCGAGGACGTTTGGCGGCCCGAGAATTACTCGGGACGCTTCAGCGGACCCACGCGTCTGCGCGAGGCGCTGGTGCGCTCGCTCAATCTTGTCTCGATACGGGTGGTTCGCGAGGCCGGAATCGGCGCCACGGTCGCGCACATTCGGCGCTTCGGCTTCGACGATACGGCTTTGCCCAGGAATCTGGCGCTTGCCTTGGGTGCCGGTGGCGTTGCGCCGATCGATCTCGCCCGAGGCTATACGGCTTTCGCCAACGGCGGCTTCCGTGTCGATCCCTACCTCGTCGAGCGTATCGAGGATGCCGAGGGCCGAGTCCTTTACGAGGCGCATCCGAAGATTGCCTGTACCGCCTGCGAGCAGACCGCAGAAATCCAGCAGGAAGCGACCGCGCTGGGCCTGTTTGACCCCAAAACCCAGCTGGTCCGCGAACCTGCCGAGCTCTATGCAAAACCCGCGCGGCCCGAGCGCGTGATTTCGGCGCAAAACGCCTACCTAATTGGCGACATGATGCGCGACGTCGTGCGACGTGGCACGGGGCGGCGCGCTTACAACACGCTCGGCCGTGAAGATCTCGCCGGCAAGACGGGCACCACCAATGACCGGCGTGACGCGTGGTTTGCGGGCTTTAATGGCGATCTCGTAGCCGCAACCTGGATCGGCTTCGACCAGGAACGACCGCTGGGGAGATACGAGGAAGGCGGTCGCACCGCGCTGCCGATGTGGATCTACTATATGAGTGAGGCCCTGG
>JAHEEM010000040.1:16254-17658 GCA_024640695.1 Rhodospirillaceae bacterium
CGGGCATGAAAGAGCACGCGATGGAGCGGCCACCCGGCATCGTGGACGTACGGATCAATCCGGAGACGGGTCTGGTCACGGCCGACACCGGCAATAGCGTGTTCGAGAAATTTCGCATTGACGAGGTGCCGGAGCGCGAGGTCGAGCAGCAAGTCTGGCAGCCGCGAGACTTCGGGACCGAGGCACCGCCCTCATCTAGCGATTCTGGCGCCGAGCAGCCGTTATTCTAGATTCAGCGCACGGCTAATGTAGCGCGTGTCGAGCATCAGTAATTCTCGGGAGTCGGCCAACCATGCAAGTCTCCGTAGCTGCTAGTTAGAGATCCTGAGAGTCCTATGGCCCGACGCGGTCCGTTCAACCCTGACTTACGCGAGCAGCTCGCCGAGGAGGCCGCGCGCTTGATTCGCGATCATGGGATACAGGATTACGGCTTCGCCAAGCGCAAGGCGGCAGCCCGCTTCGGCGTCAGCGGCGCGGGTGCATTGCCGCGCAATAGCGAGATTGAGGCGCGAGTGCTGGAGCGCCAGCGTATTTTCGAAGGCGGGGAACACGACCAGCGACTTACCGGCATGCGTGAGCTTGCCGTCGACCTCATGGCTATCCTCGAAGGGTTCGAGCCGCGGCTTGCCGGAGCCGTGCTGACCGGTGCCATCACCGTCAGCACGAATCTGGAGCTGCATCTGTTCACCGATGCACCCGAGGAGGTCGTCGCTGTGCTGCAAGACCACCGTTACACCGTGCGCAACTGCCAGCGCCGTTATCGATACAACAGCCAGGAAACGGTGATCGTGCCCGGCTTCCGCTTCAAGACCCGCGGGGAGAGCGTTTACGCGTTCACGTTTCCGGAGAAGGGCTTGCGCCGGGCACCTATGAGCCCGATCGACGGGCGGCCCATGCGCAGAGTCGATCGCGCCAAGCTGGTCGCCCTGCTTGAGCCGGCCTAGCGACTCATTAATCGCGGCCGGCGATGGACGTGTAATCCCTTAAGCCCGGCCCGTTGTAGAGCTGCCGCGGGCGACCAATTCGCGAGGTAGGGTCGGCAACCATTTCCTGCCAATGGGCCACCCACCCGACGGTGCGCGCGATCGCAAACATCACCGTGAACATGGAAGTTGGAATTCCGAGAGCGCGATAAATGATGCCGGAGTAGAAGTCGACGTTCGGGTAAAGATTCTTTTCTATAAAGTACTCGTCCTGGAGGGCTATTTGCTCGAGCTGCATGGCGAGCTCCAGCAAGGGCGTGTTCTCCTGGCCGATGTTCTCTAGGACTTTGTGGCACATCTTACGAATGATCGTCGCGCGCGGGTCGTGGTTCTTATAAACCCGGTGACCGAAGCCCATGAGACGGAACGGGTCGTTCTTGTCCTTGGCCTTGGCAATGAACTTGCCGATCTGGCTCGCGTC
>JAHEEM010000239.1 GCA_024640695.1 Rhodospirillaceae bacterium
TTCTCACGGCGGTGCTGCACGGCTACGAGGCGATGACGCGCATTGGTATGGCCGTCGGTGCTCAGCACTATAAGGTTTGGCATAACACTTCGACCTGCGGCCCGTTCGGCTCGGCTATGGCCGCCGTGACCCTGCTAGGTCTCGATCGTGAGCAGGCTATCTGGGCGCTCGGCAATGCCGGTACGCAAGCTTGCGGTCTCTGGCAGTTTCTAGCAGACGACGCGATGAGCAAGTTCTTGCACACGGCACGAGCCGCTGAAGCCGGCTGGGCCGCAGCGACCCTTTCCAAGCGCGGCTTCACGGGCGCTGCGCGCATACTGGAGGGTGAGCAGGGCTTGTTCCGCGCGATGTGTCCGGATGCGGATCCCGGCGCCATCCTAGGCAACGCCGGTGGCCCGTGGCAACTTCGGCGCACTTCGATGAAGCCGTGGCCGTGCTGCCGGCACACGCATCCGGCGATCGATGCCGCGCTGGAGCTGCATTCGGCCGCGGACGGCGCAGCGCCGACCTCGATCGTGATTCGCACGTATCAAGCCGCGCTCGATGTCTGTGACCGGCCAACGCCGGACACAGACTACACGGCGAAGTTCTCACTGCAGCACTGTGTCGCCGCGGCGCTCATGGATGGCGAGATCGGATTCGATAGTTTCGGTGATGCGCCGCGCGCACGCCTCAAGGAATTGGCGCATCGAGCAAAAGTCGAGGTAGCACCGGACTGCAATGCGCGCTACCCGGGCCGCTGGGGTGCGGTGGTCGAAGTCACTTTGTCGAACGGCGCGGCTGTGAGTGCTGTGCGCGAGGACTGCAAAGGCGATCCCGAGCTACCGCTTTCAGCTGAGGAGATTGCCGCAAAAGCGGAGCGTGTTATGGCCGAGGGTGGCGGAGCTGTTGACGTGGCGGGCATCATCGGCCAGATCCTGCGGTTGCCGACGGCGCCTAGTTTGGGGGCTTTGCCGCTTGCGGCGCTGGGGAGAGTCTGATGAGCGATCTTGATATAGACCAGTTGCGAACCTGGGAAGGGCGTGAGGAGGTGCGCGAGGATCTGCTCGCGTTGTCGCCAGCGCAGGCCTTGGCGGCGACGCTCGACCACGATCCCGAGACGCTCGCGGAAGGGAAGGTCCTACCGCCACTCTATCACTGGCTGTATTTCCCTTTTCTGACGAAGGAAAGCGAGCTTGCCGCTGACGGGCATGCCAAGAAGGGTGGGTTCATGCCGCCAGTGCCGTTTCCGCGCCGAATGTTCGCTGGTGCGCGCGTCGACTATCGGGGGCAGTTGCGTATCGGCGCGCGTGTGCAGCGCGTTGCGAGCATCGGATCGGTGACCTACAAGGAAGGCCGCTCCGGGCGGCTCGTGTTCGTGACCGTGCGCTACGAGATTAGCGACAGTGAGGGTCTAAAACTCGTCGAGGAACAAGATATTGCCTATCGACCCGCGACGAGCTCGAAGGCTGGCCCGCCTCCGCAGCAGGACCCGGTTCCGGATGCGGATTTCTCGCGTGAGGTCGTGCCGGACGAGCGGATGCTGTTTCGCTTCTCGGCGCTGACGTTCAACGCGCACCGAATTCATTACGATTTGCCCTACGCCCAGGGAGAAGGTTATCCGGCTCTCGTCGTTCACGGCCCGCTGACGGCCGTGCTGCTCGCGGACCTCGTCACACGCGGGACGGGCGCGCTGAGCCTGAAGCACTTCTCTTTCCGGGCGAGAAGCGCTTTCTATCTTGGTGACCGCATCATGTTGCTCGGCAAGCGTCACGGCGATCGGATCGAGCTGACCGCGATAAGCGATCAACGCGTTGCGGGTCTGACAGCCAACGCAACGCTCACCTGATCGTGACATCTACACCGAGCCCGGACCCCGAACCCTCGACCGGACCGGTTATTTCCCGGCTTCCTTATTCAGTAGCGCGCGTTTAATACCGGTGCCCCAGCGGTAGCCCCTCAGCGATCCGTCACTTGCGAGGACGCGATGACACGGAATTGCGACAGCCACGGGATTTGACGCGCAGGCGCTAGCGACGGCGCGCACGGCTTTAGGCCGGCCGATCCGCTCGGCGACCGCCCGATAGGTGGTAGTTTCGCCCGGGGGGACCTCGCGCAGTGCCGCCCAGACTCGGCGCTGAAAAATCGTGCCAGCGACGTCGAGCGGGAGATCGACTGGGCGGTCTGGTCTGCCGATCAGCTCGAGGGCTCGGATCAGCCAGACGGAAAACTCGGATCCTTCCTCCGCTCGCTCGAGCCTCGCGCGCGAAAAGCGCGCCGTTAAATCGGCAAGGAGCGCTTGCTCAGTTTCACCGAGCAGAATCGCGCAGATTCCGCGTTCAGTCGCCGCGATGAGCACAGGCCCGAGCCAGCTCGGGGTGACGTCCCAGCGAATGTGCTCACCCGCGCCGCCCTTGGCGAAAGCTCGCGGCGCCATGCCGAGCACCGCGGCCGACTGCTCGTAAAGGCGTGCCGCGGTTTTGTAGCCGGCACCGTGGATTGCCTCGGTGACTGATCCGCTGTCGCTGAGCGCGCCGCGTAACCGTTGTGCCCGATGCGCCGCTGCGTACTGCTTGGGCGTGACTCCCGCGAGCGCCTTGAAATGACGCTGGAAATGATGCGGACTTAGACCCGCCATCGCGGCGAGCTCCTTGAGAGACGGTTCTCGCTCGGCTTCCTCGATCATGCGGCAGGCTCGCACGACGACTGCAGCGTGGCGTTCGCGGCGCGGTGGCAGATCTGGCCGGCAGCGTTTGCATGGCCGGTACCCTGCGCGCTCTGCTGCCTCGCGCGAGCCGTGGAATCCCACGTTACTGCGCAGCGGTCGGCGGGCGGCACACGAGGGATAGCAGTACACACCGGTGCTCGCAACGGAGAACCAAAACTGCCCGTCGGCACCGGCGTCCCGCGCCTTCACGGCCTCCCAGCGGGCATCGTCGCCCTGGTAGACATTCGTCTGCCTCAGGGTTTCGTCATGCGTTGCTGCCATCTGCATCGGATTATTTCTCCCTTTCATTGTGGTTCGCCTGCTGAAGCGGACGGAACCATCCAAAGGTAAGTCGCCGCAAGCGCGCGATGCGGCCGCCAAGGCTCGGCGATCTTCTCAAGCGCTTTCGCGTCGCGCGCGCCGGCGGCTCGGCGCAGACCCGCATCGCCGGCTGGAAAGGCGTCCGGATCGCGGCCGAGGCGGATCCCGAGGTAGCCTCGCGTCCACGGCCCAAAACCCGGCAGCGCCTCGAGTGTGAGGTCGAGCTCGGACCAGTCCGAGGTGAGGTCGACGCGCGCGTCGCGTACAGCCGCCGCAAATCCCTGAATCGCTGCAACCCGGCGTCCGGGCATCCCAATGCGATCGAGATTCGCAGCCGCGAGACGCTCGGGATCAAGCAAGCCGCAGCGCTCGATGACGCGCGCGAGCAGACTTTGCGCTGCCTTGACGCTGACCTGCTGGCCGATCAAGGTTCTCACGCACAGCTCGAACCCGTCCCAGCCACCAAGCGGACGTAGGCCCGGTATGGCAGTGAGGCGCGGGCCCAGCAGCGGATCCGCACGCAGCACAGCGGCGGCATCGGAGTTGTGTGTCGGGTGGAAGAGTTGCGCCGCGCGCGTGGCGGCACTCGCCGGATCCGCCGTGGTAGCGACCAGCAGGCGCAGCACGCTTCTCTCCGCGTCATAGCCGATGGTGACTTCCGGCGCTCCGCTCGGCGCGAGCCGAACGTAGACATTCTCGTCGATTCGCTCACGGCCGGGAATCAGGCGCATCCTGAGCGAGCGCAGCAGGATCGGCCAAGGAAAGGGCCGCCGCACCGGAATGGTAATGGTTACTTCTGCCGGCAGCGGCTCGGGTGCACTCGGTGCTTCTAGCGTCTCTGCAATGCCTGCGGCGATGCACACTCGCTTCTGCGGCGGTTGGTTCGGCATTCGAGCCATGCTCCGATCGCGGGGTTGGTATGACAGTTGCGAGTATCCCCGAGCCAGAGTGGATAAACCATCCGATTCTTGCGCTCGAATTCATCGCGGCACCACTGCGGGGGTCGGGCCAGAAGGCGTTGATAAATTTATACATTCTGCGTTGCTCGCTACCGAGGTGGCCGCAAGCCTTTTCGGTTAACAGCCGCTTAGCCGTTACTTAACGGTTAAGGGCCCCCGTAACCGTTGTTGGCGCACCGGTGGGCTCGTATAGTGAATCGGCAAGAGCGCAGTCGTCGCGCTCAGGTGATCGGCGGGGCCGATCTGGATCGTCGCGGCGCGTCTAGTCTAAGTGCACCCCGGCAGGCCGCCGCAACGCCCCCGATTGTAAACACGGAGGTTTGAATTGATCTCGAATTGCTCGATCCGCTTGATGGCGCTGCTGTGCGTAGGCGTGGCGGCTGGTTGCGGTCCCGCGGACGAGGGGCCGGCTGTCCCAGACTCGGCCGTAATTGAGCAATTGCGCGGCGACAGCTCGGCATTTGCGGGGCGCAGCGTGGCTGAACTCGTTGGCGACGCCTCCGCGCTGCAGCTAGCGGAGCGGCTTTTCAGCATCAACTGCGCCGGCTGTCACGGTCCGACCGGCGAGGGCAGACAGGGCGTCATGAATCTCGTCGACGGCGTGTTCAACCACGGCAACAGCGTCGAAGCAATTCGGTCCACGATCACCAATGGACGCGTCAGCGTCATGCCGGCAATGGGCAACAGGTACGGCGAGATGAACCTGGGACAGCTCGTCGCTTATGTCGAATCCCTGTCCTCGAGCGAGCCCCCGTCGCGGCTCGGCGAGCAGGGCAAGCAGCTCTACGATGATAGCTGTGCGACTTGTCATGGCGGCGATGGCCGTGGCGTTGTCGCGCTTGGTGGTCCAAACCTCGCCGACGCGTATTGGCAGCATGGCGATACGATGATGGCGATTCGGCTCATCATCACGCGCGGCGCCGAGAGTCAATGCCCAGCGCACGGCCAGGTG
>JAHEEM010000240.1:0-4176 GCA_024640695.1 Rhodospirillaceae bacterium
ATGGCTTTGCGACTCGGCGTTTGTTCTGGGACGCCGGTGGCAGCTTGGCAGCCTTGAACGCCGATCTCGCCACGGCTACAGCGCTGCAGGCCGATCTCGGCGCCGCAACGGTAGCCGAGGCCGAAGAGCTCATCGCGTTCGCTCGCGGGGTCGATATCGATGACGAGGACGGCGACGGCACGCGTCTAGAGTCCCGGCCTTGGATCTTCGGCGATCCGCTGCACTCCCGCCCGCTACCTCTCAACTACGGCGCGCGAGGCGGTTACACCCAGGACAACCCGGCGATCTATCTCGCCGTTGCTTCTAACGACGGCTATATGCATTTCATTCGCAACACGACCGTCGGCGGCGCGCAGAGCGGGCAGGAAGTCTGGGGATTCATGCCGCGCTCGACAATGGGCGCCGTCAAGACACTGCGCAGCAATGGCGTCGGCGCACCTCACCCGTACACGGTCGATGGCTCTCCAGTGGCCTACGTCGAGGACATTAACCAGAACGGCACCATCGAAAATGGCGAGCGCGCATGGCTGTTTTTCGGTCTGCGCCGCGGCGGCAAGGCCTACTACGCGCTCGACGTGACGGATCCGGATGCGCCTCGGCTCATGTGGAGCATCGAAAAAGCTGGGGCTTTCTCCGAGCTCGGCTACACCTTCTCCAACCCGCGCGTCGCGCTAGTCGACTCCGGTAGCGGCTCGCAGCCAGTTCTAATCTTCGCCGGCGGCTATGATTTAAATAAGGACGCCCGCGGCGGCGTCGGCACGGACGATTCCGAAGGCAATGCCATCTACGTCGTAAACGCGGAGACCGGCAACTTGATCTGGAAAGCCCGCGGCGGCGTCGGCGGATCGACACCGACCGTATTCGAGCACGCTGATCTCGTCGATAGCATTCCCTCGGCCGTATCCGTCGCCGATACAGACGGTAACCTGCTCACCGACCGCGTCGTCGTAGGTGATACGGGCGGAAACGTCTGGCGCGCGGATCTATCGGGGAATAACCCGGCCAACTGGTCGCTGTCCTTGCTCGCGAGACTCGGCCGGCATGCGGCTGGGTCCGTCGGCAAGGCCGACGATCGGCGGTTCTTTCACCGCCCCGATATCGTCCAGACTCGCGACAGCAACGGCATTTTCGACGCCGTCCTGCTCGGCTCGGGCGATCGTCCGGACCCGCTCGACGTCGGAGGGGTAACCGACAACTATTTCTATATGATCAAGGATCGACAGACCGTTCCGGGATCCGGCGTCGACTCGGGCATCGATCACCTCGATCTCGGCGACGTCACAAGCAATTGTCTTCAGGAAGGCGGCCCCTGCGCGGTCGATTTGACTACCGGCTGGCGCTTGGGGTTGGAAGAGGTCGGCGAGAAATCGCTGGCAACAGCCGTGACGATCGACGGCACGGTGTTCTTCACGACCTACATACCGTCTGGAGGTAGCCCAGCATCTGCCTGCCAACCGTCCGAGGGCGGCGGTCGCCTCTACGCAGTCGCATTGCAAAACGCCGCAGCTGTCATCAATTACGACACCGCGACCGATAATCCGGACGGCCCCGACGAGGGCACGACATCGAGCGACCGCTTCACCGATCTGAACGCCCCCGGCATTCCAGCGGAGGTGGTCTCGGTGCCGCCCAACAAGATTCTGAGGCCAGACCTGCAGGTTGACTCCGTCGATATCAATACCCGTTGGCGCACCTTCTGGTATATCCAGGAAGATTCGGATCTCTAGCTTGCTCGTCGAGCCGGCCCGTCGAAGCAGTACTTTGCCTTAGGAGCTGACAAGTGGAACGCGAGATAAGAAAGATAACCGTCGGATCACCGTTAAGGGATCGACAACATGGCTTCACCCTGATCGAGCTCATGGTCGTTGTCGCGATCATTGCGATCATCGCTAGCATCGGCTACCCGTCCTATATGGGGTATGTCACGCGCGCCAATCGAACGGCAGCGAAAAGTCTGTTGCTGCAGGTCGCCGACCGCCAGGAACAGTTCTTCGCGAATAACAAACGCTATACGGCCGATCTCACCGATCTCGGCTACGCTGCAAACGGGTTCATGATCAACAACCAGGGCGCGTTTACCCCCGGAGGGGCCGACAATCGCATCTACGCGATCCGCCTAACGAACGCCACACCCGTGACCTATACGGTCAATGCGACGCCGGTGCTCCGCCAGGCAGGCCACGATGCGCAGTGTCAGACGCTGACACTCACGCACAGCGGTGTAAGAAGCCAGACGGGTCCGAGCACGGAGTGCTGGTAACTTCTGGAAACTGTTAGCTCGACCGGGTGGGGAGCCTCAAGCATTCATGCCGCGCTGAAATCGACGCAGATCCGGGCGAGATCTCCAGGCTCGAGGTCGGCGTCGACAAACCGGCACCGCGCCGTCGACTCAGCAGTGCCATCATCGCCAGTTACCTGCAGGAACCGGCAGGCACAACACGGACCGAACCGCGGCCGCCGTAATCCCTCCGCAAGATCGGCAACAAGCTGCCGAAGGTGCTCATGTAAGCCCGACTGACCGGCCGTCGGTAGCGCTTCAACGCAACCGATGAGCTGCGTGAGCGGATCGCCTTCCAATACGGCAGCGCCTTGCTCCGTCAGATCCAGGCGCACGCTGCGCCTGTCCGACTCGGACCGAATGCGGCTCAGATATCCCCGTTCCGTCAGAATCTTGATAGTCTGCGAGACGGTGCCGCGAGTCGTAGCGTGGTATTCAGCAAAACCGGATACGGTTCTCGAGAACCGGTTCGCACGCGCAAAATAGCGCAGCGCCATCCATTGCGTCGCAGTCAAACCCGGCTCGCCGTTAACGGAGTACGCCAGCCTCCCGAGCTGTATCAGGAGTTCCGCAATATCGGCAGGATCTGGCCTTCTTCTAGGCTCGTTCGCAGGCATTGGCGTACCCTAGCGGAGCCCACGGAGCGCGTACATCCGCACTAACCGCAGACGACTTGAGCTGACGCTACGGCGGGCGTGATAATCAAAGCATAACCAAACGCCGGGGGAGCCTCGAATGCCGATACAGACACGCGCTTTCATCGCAGTCATCACCGCCCTGCTCAGCGCACCAGGGATTGCCCAGATCACCTATCCCGGCACGCTCGAGGAGCTCAAGGCCGACGTGCAGAGCCGCGCCGAGCTCGACCGGCACCCGGTTAACGGCTACGACCCCGAGGTCATTCGCGAGGGTCTCACTCTACTGCAGGGCAAGACCGAGGACGACTGGGCTTCTGCCTGGATGCAGATCGCGGATCGCTACTGGGCCCAGGCCGAGGACCAGCGAGCATCAGATACGCGAGCGGCGATGCGGCTGTATCAAGCGGCGTACAGCTATTACGTGCTTGCACGTTGGCCGACACCGACGTCTCCAAAAAAGCGTGAGGCGTACGAGAAGGGGTTACGGGCCTTCTACGCCTGGGATCAGCTCACGGAGCTTCCGACCGAGGTCATCGAGCTGCCAGTCGGCCGCGAGACCATCGTCGGACTGTTGCGTATGCCATCGCCGGGAGAGCAGCCTGTGCCGCTGATTGTGCAGTTCAGCGGCCTCGACGGCTACAAGGAGAACGGCGCGATGGGCGGTGCGCTCAACCTCGCGCGGCAAGGCATCGCGGTGCTGAATCTCGGGTCTCCGGGCACGGTGCAGACCGTGCGCGCCTCGACAACCGCCTGGCAACCGCTCATTCAGATCATCGATCAAGTGATCGCGCGTCCAGAGATCGACTCGGCGCGCGTCGTGTTGCGCGGTGGCAGCTGGGGATCGTACTGGGCAGCGCAGCTCGCGCACCGCTATCCAGACCGCTTCATTGCGGTTGTTGCGCAGGGCCCAGCGGTGCACGGCGCATTTGCGGCCGACTGGGTTCAGAAAGTCGTCGACGCCGGCGAATATTTCTTCGACTGGCGCATCGCTCTGAGCTATGCCTTCGGCACCGACGACCCATCCGCGCTCGAGCGCCTGATGCCACCCCTGTCGCTCGAAGCGCAAGGATTGCTCGATATGCCAACACCGCCGATGCTGCTCGTCAACGGCCTACACGACGAGGTCTGGCCGATCGAGGACACGTTCCTGCTTCTGCGCCACGGCACCGCCAAGCAGGCGTGGGTCAATCCCCAGGGTATACACATGGGAAGACAAACCGGCGTCTGGAACAGCGAGCGAATCAATGCGGAAGTGATCGC
>JAHEEM010000240.1:4186-4894 GCA_024640695.1 Rhodospirillaceae bacterium
TGCTCGAGCGGGCTGGGAGGCCGGAGCCTTTTGACAGCTCCGGGCGCCGGCGTGTAGCCTCGACAGTCTGGGGGATTTCCGCATGAAGCTAACGATTTCGGGCCTGCTCGTTTCGTCGGCCGGCGCCGCGCTAGCGCTCGCGTCCGGGAATGGAACTGCACAGCACCTGACCGAGTCCGTCTGCCCTGACGACGCCCACGCCGAATTCCACGCGTGCGCATTGGGCGTGACGCCGAATCCGCCGCGCACGGCTGACGGCCATCCCGACTTCAGCGGCCACTGGCGTCGGCGCGGCTGGGCCTTCGAGAATTTCGAGGCCCACCCCGAGACGGCTGACGATTTCGGCGGCCCGAGCGTTGTTGTCGATCCGGCTGACGGCAAGGTGCCGTATCAACCCTGGGCCGAAGCGCAGCGCCTCGTGAACCGCGACCAGTTCATGCACCACAATGCCGCGTGCATCCTGTCCGGCCCCGCCGGTACGATGTACATGACGAGCCGGTTCCAGTTTTTGCAGGATGAGCAGAACCTCGTAATGGTTGGCGAGCAGCTCACTGCGCATCCATACCGCATCGTTCCGCTGGATGGTACCCCACATATCGGCAAGATCCCGCTGTGGAATGGCGACGCGCGCGGCCACTGGGAAGACGACACGCTAGTGATCGATGCTCCCAATCACAATGCAAAATATTTGCTCGATCAACAGGGACG
>JAHEEM010000241.1 GCA_024640695.1 Rhodospirillaceae bacterium
GAACCGGCTCTTGAAATCATGTGGCGTATCGAAAATGAACTCAGGCTCTTCGAACACGTTCATGATCGGCGGCAGATTCGTCACAGCCACGAAACGAACTTTGTCCGCGCCGGAGCCGTTGAAGTGCTGATGCCAGGCGTTGACCGGGATGGCGAAGATCGCGCCCGCCTTCCATTCGAAGGTGACCCTCTGACCGGCATCGTTCCAGACACTCGTGGAACCCGTGCCGCTCAGGATCAGGATCATCTCCTCGAAGAGCTGTCTCTGCGGCTTCAGTTCGCCACCGGGCCCGATTTCACAGACATAGCAGTCGTTCGACGTTCGCGAGGCGTCATGGTTGATGAACACGCCATGCCCGCCGCGTCGCAGCCAAGGCCTGAGCTCTACCGTATTGAGATCGGGAACGTACAGACCATCGATGATGTCGAGGCCTTCGGCTTTGACCCAGCGGGTGTAAGGAGTCGCCTTTTCCTTGGCGAATTTGCTGGCAATCTCATTCGAGACGAGGGCATCTTTTGTCATTGATCAGTTCGGCTCTTGCTTGCTTGATAGGCTCTATATTGTACGGGTTTTGGGTGCCATCTCGGCACTCCTGTCCCACAACGTAGCTGACACCTCAGGCCCGGAGCCACGACACCAGCCTAGTATCGGGAGTTCGGCGGCGCCCGTGGCTCGGTCGCGCAGTCTGCCGGCGGAGCGGCAACAGTGGCCGCCAGCGTCTTTATACGGACGCGTGCGGCTGGCCGGGATTGACCCGCAACGCATCAGCGGCGCCGTCCTTGTATTCCTGATCCCTCGGCAACAGGATCGATGCCGAACGCACCTTGTGGGTCTCGGGGTCGACGCCCGGGGGCGCGCCACCGCCCTCATCGAGCCGGCCGATTGCCTCTACCAGCTTGCGCCGCGCCAGCATAATTCCCTTGTCGGTCGATACCAGCATTTCTTTGCTGCGATCGCAGATTGCGCCCATGCTCTCCTGCAGCGAGGCATCTTGAATTGCGATGCTCTCGACCCCGCTGTAAAAAATACCGGCCTTTTGCGCTTCCCGATCGATCAAGTAATCGTTGCTCTTGTTGGCAAGGGGAATATAGGTCCCCGGAACGTACTTGCAGTGTATGCCTTGGCCGTTCTTCATCGCGGCGCGTTCTTCCTTGGTAATCTCCCGCGCTGGCGTGTAATCGAAGCTCCAGGCCCAGCAGCGCTCATCGTCGATGGGAATCCACCAATGCCCATGCACCGTATGCCCGCCGCGCGGCGCGATCATCGTGAAGCTCGGCATAATCCATGGCGTAATACGCCAGTAATACTGGTCGTCCTCGGCGTTGCGGCGCGCTCCGATAAACAGTCCACCGGGCGCATCGACGACCTCGAATACCGGCCGCTTGTCGGCAAGGTTGTATTTGTTGCCGCCAGCGCCCCTGAACAGCGGGTCCGAGGCCAGACTGCCCGCGTGCAGAAAACTCACATGGCTAGAATCGATGCCGCCCTCCAATGCTTGCAGCCAATTACACTCTTGCAGGCGCTTGGAGACAAAGCGCTGCTCGGGCCCGACATTGCAGACCTCGAACTCGGGCAGCGGCGGTTTCTTTTCCGGGTCTCCCATATAAGCCCAAAGAATTCCGCCCTTCTCAACGAGCGAATATGCTTTGAGCTGGATCTTTTGGCAGAGCGTGCTTTCCGGCAGCTCCGAAGGAATGTCGATGCACTGCCCGGTGACGTCGTACTTCCAACCGTGATACGGGCATCGCAAACCGCTTTCCTCGTTACGACCGAACCACAGGGAGACACGACGGTGCGCACACAGCTCATCCATCAAACCAAGACGCCCTTCAGTGTCACGAAACGCAATGAGATTCTCGGACAACAGCTGTACACGGACCGGCGCGCAATCTGGCTCGGGCAGCTCTTCGGCCAGCAAAGCAGGGATCCAGTAACAACGAAATAGCTTGCCCATGGATGAACCAGGGCCTGTTTGGGTCAGCAGATCATTCTTCTCTTTGACTAGCATGCAAGTGCTTCCTTCGCTATTTCTCTGTCGTGCTAAACTCACGCGGAATCAAAATCGGTGGCAGTCGAATGAGCTCATGGCTGCCGCTCGACCGCGCGGACCCGATGTGACCCGCGAACGGCTCCTAAGCGCCGCGATCAACGGGAGAGAATGCCTGATTAGGCGCTCAATATAAATATCAGTAAAAACCACTACCAAGAACGACAGTAATATGCAGCATTCAAATCGCCGCACCGGGCCCATGCTGGCGTGCAAACCTGTTCGCGAGCTCAACTGATGACCCAGAAAATCACCATCCCGCACCTGCTGGCCATGAAGCGAGCCGGCGAGAAGATCGTCGGCATCGTCGTCTGGGACTATCAGCTGGCGGTAATCGCTGACCGCGCGGGCGTCGAGATCATCTCCGTCGGCGACAGCGTTGGCGTCAACCTCTGGGGACATGACAACCCGCTAGCCGTGACGCTCGAGCAGATGATCACGGTCACCCAGGCCGCGCGTCGCGGCACGCAGCGAGCACTGCTGAGCTGCGACTTCCCGTACGGACCACTGCAACACAGCACAGATGTCGCGCTCGAGGCAGGTATCCGTCTCATCAAGGAAACCGGCGTCGATATGATAAAGCTCGACGGCGCGGCTGCTTTTCCAGACACCGTGGCCGCACTGACCCATGCCGGTATTCCGATCTGGGCCCAGTTCGGTATCACGCCCCAAACTGCGCTGCACTATGGCATCCCCTATTCCGCCCAGTCCGAAGCCGGGGCGCAAGTGCCCGCAGAGCTGCAAGACAGGCTCATCGATGAAGCCAGAACCCTCGAGGCAGCCGGCGCGGCGATGCTCGATTTCACGAACTCAGGCCCGATCGTTGGCGCCGCAGTCGCCGCGGCGGTGTCGATCCCGGTCATCGGCGGCTTCGGCGGCGGCCCATGGCTGGATGGTCGCATTCGCATGGCACATGCCGCGATCGGCTATGGCGCACGTCATCTCGACGAACAGATCGACACCTATGCGAACGTCGCCAAAATAGCCCACCAGGCAATTGCCGAGCTCAGCGCGGACATCAGAGCCAGCCGTCAGATCAGGGGCGCTCGAGCGGCCAAGAAGTAAGTCGACAGTGCCTACCGCGGTCATCGATGGCATCAGCACGCATTACGAGGTACTCGGCGAAGGACCACCGCTGCTGATGTTCTCGCCGGGCGGCTTCGACGCCAGTCTCGATAAATGGACAACGCTGGGCGTCTACGCGCGCGTCAAGCTGCTCGAGCATTTGCCAAGACACTACCAGTGCATCGTCTTTGACCGCCGCGAGACCGGCAGCTCGGGCGGCCGCGTCGAACGCATCGCGTGGGAAAACTACGTCTCGCAGGGTAAAGGTCTGCTCGAGCATCTGGATATCACCGCGGCTCACTTGCTGGGCGGCTGTATGGGTTGCTGCCCGGTCACAGCGTTCGCTGTCAGGCATCCGCAGGCCGTGCTCAGCATGATCCTGTACTGGCCCGTCGGCGGCGCGCGATTCCGGATCAGAGGCCAGGCCCGCTTCGCCGAGCATCTGGCCTTCGTCGAGCAGCATGGGCTCGCGGGCGTGGTCGAGCTTGCGCAGAACAGCAGCGCAGGCTTCGGTAAGGACCCGCGCATCGGACCTTGGGCGCCGGTCATTCGGTCGGATACTGAGTTCGCAAAGAGTTACGCAACGCTGGATACGGCCGCTTATCGGGAAATCGTCACAGAGACGCTCAAGGCGTTGATCGATCGCGACACGGCCCCCGGTGCGGAACCTGAGGACCTGCTCGAGCTCGACATCCCAGCGCTGATCATACCTGGCAGGGACGTTGCGCATGCGACATCCGCGGCGCGGTATCTCCAGGAGTGCCTGCCGAGATCCGAGTATTGGGATCTGCCCCCGGACGATCAGACCGAAGCCAATGTCCCGCAGCGCCTGCTCGAGTTTCTAGCGCGCGCCGGCTAGGCACTCGCAATATCCCCACCGCCACAGTGCGAGCCTAGCGGGCTGGAAGCCAATAGCGCGATTAGCCGACGAGGTCGAGTGTCGAACTGGCGAACAGCGAGGTGATATCGGGCTTGCGAGTCAGAATTCCCTGCGCCACGGCATGAGAGATCAGCGCTTCAAGCACTTGCCGATTCGGCTCGATACCGTAGGGCAACGGCTCCGCACCGAGGGCCTGTATCCGCTTATACAATCGATCCGCTCCATCGAGATCCTCGAGCGGCCGCTCGCGCAGCTGGGCCACGTAACGATTCTTCGACTCGCTGAAGGCGTGGAACAGGGATTCGGCGACTGCGGGATTGGCCTCGAGCACGTCATCGCGAACGACGATGCAGTGATTGATCGGGTAGTGCCCGCGCGCACGAAAAGCCGCAAGCCCCGCCTCGAGCGCATCCGGTATCAGCGGTTGAATCGCCGGATCCTGCACCGAGACGTTGATGGCCGCAGCCAGCTCGCCCGCGAGTAGTTGCGCCTCGATCGATTGCCCGGCGCCGACCGGCTCGACGTTGGACGGCGCGCGATAGCTTTCCACGTGCTCATCGCCGGAAAGCACCCAGGTCACCTTACCGAGATCGACGTCATATTCTTCCTGCAGCACCGAGCGCGCCCACACGCCCGTCGTGACGGTGTAGCCTCGACCCACACCGACTCGCCGCCCCTCCAGCTCGCGAGGATCGCCGATGGGCGCATGCGTGTTGTGCAGGATGGCACCATGATGAAAGGCTCGAACGAGGAATATTGGCAGCGCCGTGAACCGCACGCCGTGCTCGCGTGCGCATAGATAGGTCGTCAGCGCCATCTCGCAGACATCGAACTGAAGTTGCCGCACCATACGCCTGAACGCATGCACGAGCACGGGTACTTCCTCGAACTCGAGCCTG
>JAHEEM010000242.1 GCA_024640695.1 Rhodospirillaceae bacterium
TGGTTGCGAAGCATTTTCCGACGCACGCAGGTGCTGTTGCCGATAGCCATACGGCGATGGCGGTGGATACACGCGACTACGCAGCGTTAATTGACGATCTCGTGCCCTATCGCCGCATGATCTCGGCGGGTCTGCACGGCATCATGGCCGCGCACGTGAGCTTCCCGAAGATTGATCCACTTCCGGCGAGTTTTTCTTCTTGGTGGCTCAAGGATCAGTTGCGTTCCGAGCTCGAATTCAGAGGAGCAATTTTCTCCGACGATCTGGCCATGGCGGGCGCTGACATTGCAGATACCTGTGCGGAGCGCGCCGTGCTTGCGCTCGACGCCGGCTGCGACATGGTCCTGCTATGCAACCGTTGTGATGAGATTCCGGATACGATCGCGCGGCTCAACGGAATGTCGAACCCATCCCGCCAGCTGCATCTCGTGCGGCTGCGGGGCGAGCTGCGCTAACCATGGGCGGAGCTTCGCGCGTCGCCGCGTTGGCGCGCGGCGCGCGAAGCTGTTGAAATCCTCGGCGCGAAGCCGACGCTTACGCTCGAAGGCTGAGTCTCCATGGATGCTGAATCGATTGCGGGGGAAGCGCTAGCAGTGCGCGACGCTGCGCGCGAGCTTGCCTCGGCGGCGCAGATTAGCGCTGCCCTCGATCGGCTTGCGTCGGATTTGACGGCAGCGGTAGGTCAAACGTGCCCCGTGCTGGTAGCGGTCATGACAGGCGGTGTGTTCACGGCCACCGAGCTCGCGCGGCGCTTGGATTTTCCGCACGAGTTCGATTATGTGCATCTGACCCGTTACGGAAAAACGCTTGCAGGTGGCGAGATCGAGTGGGTCGTGCGGCCAGCCGCGAGCCTGCGTGGGCGGGAAGTCGTGATCGTGGACGATATTCTCGATCGAGGCGACACGCTTGCGGCGTTGCGGGCGGCATTCGCCGAGCTAGGCGTCGCGCGGCTCTATACCGCTGTGCTGGTAGTGAAAGATCTCGCCCAGCCAAATGTGCCCCGGCCGCGCGTGGACTTCTTCGGGCTGCGGGTGGAGGAGCGGTATGTGTTCGGCTGCGGCATGGACTACAAGGGGTTTTGGCGCGGCTTACCGGCGTTGTATGCCGTCGACTGAGCATGGCTGAAGGGATCGGTCTCATCATTGGTAGCGGGGTCGCCAAGCTCGGGCTCGAGATCCAGGCGCGCAGCCCCACGAAGACGCCGTACGGTGAGCCATCGTCGGCAGTGCTGCGTACCCGGCTCGGCGGGAGCCCGGTATTGTGCATCCTGCGGCATGGTGAGTCGCAACGAATTCCGCCGCATCTGGTGAACTACCGTGCGAACGTCTGGGCGCTCCGTGAGCACGGCGTCAGTTGTTGCATCGCCATCAATGCCGTGGGGATCATCGAGGTCAGCGGATTCGTGCCGGGGACTCTCGCCGTTCCAGATCAGCTTATCGACTACTCCTGGGGGCGTGAGCACACTTTCGACGACGGCAGCTCGGGCCCGATCCGGCATGCGGAGTTCGTCGAGCCCTTCGATCCAGTGTTGCGCGGCCGAATCGCCGCCGCTGCCACGACCACTGGCCGGAGCACCGGCCGAGGCGTTTATGGCGTGACGCAGGGGCCCAGACTGGAGACGGCCGCGGAGATTGAACGCATGGCCCGCGACGGTTGCACGATGGTCGGCATGACGGCGATGCCCGAGGCCGCGCTGGCGCGGGAAATCGGTCTGCGCTACGCGATTTGCGCGGTCGGCGTGAACTTTGCGGCTGGTCGCGACGCTGAAGGAATCGGGGTCCACGCCCAGCTCGAGCGGTACATGGGGGACGGAATGGCCAAGGCGCGCGCAATGCTCGAGCGGCTGATGCCTGAGCTCTAATCGTCTGCTGCCGCAAGCCGCGTTTGTGAACTATGCCCTTGCGGCTGGGCGGCCTGATCGTCACGCTTTTAGCTATCTGATTATGGTAAGGGTAGCGTTGCAACGCGTGGCCGAGTTAAACCGACATATCCTCCAGCAAATCGCGACCGCGAGCGCCGAAGGTATCGTCGTCGTCGATGCGAGCAGCCTCGACTACCGCGTGACATATGTGAATCCGGCGTACGAGGAGATGACCGGATATAGCGCTGAGGCTGCTGTCGGTAACCGCTGGCGCCTGTTGGATT
Source organism: Rhodospirillaceae bacterium (assembly GCA_024640695.1). GTDB lineage: Bacteria > Pseudomonadota > Gammaproteobacteria > Steroidobacterales > Rariloculaceae > JAHEEM01. The sequence goes on from JAHEEM010000242.1 coordinate 2,146, forward strand.
CCAGTGGTGAGGACAGTTGCGAGATCGCCGCGCTGCGCGCGGCATTCGGCAATTCCGAACGGTATCAGGCGATGGTGCCCGACGTGCGCGAGGACGGCACGAGTTGGCTCAGCCGCGTCAGGGTCTATCCGATCTTCAATCGCCGCGGTGAGCTGAAGCAGTTTCTGATCATGCAGAACGAGGCAGCTGAATTTACTGAGCGGCATAGCGGGCTGCAGGTCGGCCTGCTGCAGCGCGAGCTGAAGCGGGCACGACAGAAGGCCGCCAACCTCGATCACATCGATATGGCCAGCGGCCTGCTACGCTACGAGTATTTTCTCGAGTTGGCCGACCGGGATTACCGGGTCGCTCGCCGCACCGAAGAAGTCGTCGCTGTTGCGCTATTCGAGATTAATGACCTCGACGTTTACCGGCAAACTTTCGGCGCAAAGGCTTCGGATTCCTGCCTGCGCATGATCGGCGCCCAGGTAACCGGCGCGCTGCGACGTGCGGGCGACCTATGTGGGTGCGACGATGGCAAGCGTATTGTGGCCTTCACGCGCGGTGACGACGCCGAGCGGGTCAGTGAGGTCGCCAAGCGTATTGCAGAGAACGTGCGCCAGCTCGGTCTGCATAATCCGCGCGGCCGCTCAGGCCGCTATGTGACGGTAAGCACGGCGGTCGCTACATGCACGCCCTCGGCTGATAGGACACTCACCGACCTCATTGACGAGGCCCGCGGGCAGCTTCAGGGCGCATCCAGCGCTTCAGCGCAGCAGCGCGCCTCTCGAGCCTGACGCGGCTTCTGCCGCCGCCGATCTATTCAGGCCGCTCGTCCAAGCTAAGCTGCCGGGCCGCTCGCGGCGTCATCGGCGGCGTCTGGTGTCTCCGGCGCCGGCCTGACACTGATGAGAATGCCGAAGGCGGGATGGTCGAAGAAGTGCAGCTCACCACTGCGTACTCGGCGCTGAATATCGATGCGATACGTCGGTGGGCGCATGAACTCCGCGAGCGGCCACTCTGCGTTAGCCGGGAGTGGAGCCTGGAGATAGCGATAATTGTCTTGCAGACGGACGTCCACCGTCAGATGCAGGAAACGGCTGCGATGCAGTCGAATGGAACCGGCCGACCGCAGCTTGCCCAGCCAGGCGAGCTCGAACGGTTGTGCTTCGTCTTCGTACATCGTTGCCTGGGACCAACCGGCATGAAGTAAAGGCGTGTAGGCGTCGAGTGTGTCGAGTCTCGCGAGTGCGCGGCCGAGCTCGAGCTCATTGGCTTCAAGCATCTGATACCAACGACCGTCTTCGACGGAGGCGGGTGCGCTGGCAATTGTGTTGCCGTATTCATCGACCGGCGCGGCCTGATCGCCGATGGTAGCACCGGTCGGTATTTCAGCATCGGCGGCGCTGCCCGTCGCATCAGGCTCCGGCTCGGGTGACAAGTCCACCGGGTCACCAAGGCTGTCGAGATACCACGCCGCAGAGCCGGAGGGTAACCGCTCCGGCGTCGACGTTAGTCTGACGTCGAGCAAGCTGTCGGGCCATTGCGGCTTCTCTGGCGGAAACTCCTCCTCGAAGGGGTTGAAGTCGTTGTAGGCGAAAATCAGGAACTCGACAATGTAGACCGGCGGCGCGTCGTTGTCCGCGTCGGGAGATATCGCGTCAGGGAACAATCGAGTCTGAGTTTGTGCGAGCCCGGCACCGAGCATACTGACAAGTATTAATGTGGCCGCGACCGCGGGTTTCCTCTGGGTGAGCTTCATGGCTTGGATTATACCGCCCTGCCGGCTGGGACTCTGCCGCAGAATGAAAAATTGGTCCTGAATTTCGCGCGGGCCGGCGCCTGAGCGGCGCTCCGGCTCCAACTGCCCGGTGTATACCTGGTATGATCTCAGGACGCCTAGAACTGCGGGCGGGGGACCCGATGAAGAACAAACTGGCGGCGAGCGCGCTCTTCGGACTTGTAACTGGCGTCCTGCTGATGCCGGCGCCGGCTCACGCGAATCCCGAGCTGACCGCGAAGCTCGCTGCGGGCGTTTGGCGCTCTCTTGTCGTCGGCGGCACCAATGTTCACGATTACCCGTTGACGCAGAGCGGCAGGCGCCACTTCGAGGGCTTTCGCCTGGATCTCGACCCATCCTTAACGTGCGAGCCACCGGGTATGCCGCGCGCGTTTTACCATCTGAGCCCGATGGACTTCAGCTTCGACGGCAGCACCGTGACAATCCGCTATGAGACCATGGATGTGGTGCGCACCGTATGGATGGATGGTGGCCCCCTGTCGCCGGATGCCGAGCACACGCCGAATGGTTACTCGATCGGACGTTGGGAAGGCGGCGCGCTTGTCGTCGATACGACGCACCTGGCGGCGGGCGAGACCAGCCGCGATGGCGTCCCAAAGAGCGCGCTAATGACGCTGCGCGAAACGTTCACGGTCGAGGATCGCTCCGACGGTCCGCATCTTCTAGTCACGATGCAGATTACCGATCCAGAGAACTTTACCGATACGTTCACTTCGATCAATGATTTTGCCCTCGAGCCTGCATGGGAGCTGCTTCCCTTCGACTGTAACCCGACGGAATATTGATCATGAAAATTCTTGGCCTGTCGATATCTGTGGCGCTGCTGTTTGCTCAGGCGTCGGCGTTCGCCCATCACAGCAGCATTCCGTGGTATGACCTGCAGGCAGATCAGATCACGGTGACCGGCATCGTCAAGGAGTTCCAGTTCGTTA
>JAHEEM010000041.1 GCA_024640695.1 Rhodospirillaceae bacterium
GGAGAATGTGCTCAATACGAATAGCAGGCCCCAGATCCAAAAATAGACCGTGAGGGGATGCTGTTGCTGACCTTCTGACATGACTAATCCCTACCAAAGATAGAAGAATGCGAAGATGAATACCCAGACGAGATCGACAAAGTGCCAGTACAGGCCCGTTATCTCGACGATTTCATAACCCCTTTTCTCGTAGTCCCCGCGCAGCACTTTTAAGCCGACGACGGCGAGATAGATCACGCCAATCGACACGTGCGCGCCGTGAAAGCCCGTAATCATAAAGAAGAATGAGCCGAACTGCGGCGCACCTAGCGGATTGCCCCAAGGGCGGATACCCTCGTCGACGATAAGCTTGGTCCACTCGAAGGCCTGCATGCCAACGAACATCGCGCCGAAGGCGGCCGTCACGAACATCAGTGCGGCGGTCTTGGCGCGGTCGCGACGGTAGCCCATGTTCACGGCCATCGCCATCGTGCCGCTGCTCGTGATCAGGACGAAGGTCATGATCGCTATGAGCAATAGCGGTACGGTCGTACCGCCGACCGTCAGCGCAAAGACCTCTGCCGGAACCGGCCACTGCACGCGTGTAGAAGCGCGCACATTCATGTAGCCGGTTAGAAAGCACGTAAAAATGAACGTGTCGCTGAGCAGGAAGATCCACATCATGGCCTTGCCCCACGGCACCTGGAACGTCTGCTTGTCCCCCGCCCAGTCGTCAACCAGGCCTTTTACGCCGGGAGCTTGTGCGTCTCCCGCTATCGCTGCGTCATGTGCCATATGACCTTAATTCCTTCTAGCTAGATGAGAGCATGTAAAACAACACCAGCCACAGCAGCAGCAGGTAATGCCAGTAAACCGAGCAGAGCGCTACGCTGACTCGCAAGCCGGCGGCTCGCTCGACATCGTCCGGCTCGAACTCCTGCCAGGAATTCAGTGTCGCCTTGGCCCAGACGTACAGGCCGCCCAGCAGATGCAGGCCATGCAGGCCCGTGAGCAGGTAGAAAAACGCGTCTGCTGGATTTGTCGCCATGAAATGACCGGCCGCGGCGACCTCGCGCCACGCATAAGTCTGGCCCGCCAGGAAGCCGATCGTGAAAATTCCGGCCGCGGTCAAATTGATCCGCTGCGCGCCGAGGCGGCCCTGCTCTGCGGCATTGCGCGCGCGCTGCAGGGCGACACTCGCAATGACGAGCAGCGCCGTGTTGAACCAGAGCATGCGCGGATCGGCCAGCGGCCGCCAGTCCGGGAAACCGGAGCGCTCCCTGTAAATGATGATGAACAGCATAAACAGGCTGGTCACAACACCGAGAAAAACCCAAAGGCCCACGCGCTGTGGCGGAATGGCAGCCAAGCCGTCCTCGCTAATGACACCCTTGGCGATCCAGGACTTGGCCCTGAGCTTCCTGACGAGCAAGAACCAGACCAGGACTGCAGCGAGCAGCGCCGTAAAGAGGAGATTGACGTCCACTAGTGGTGGACTCCGTGGTCACGGCCGGAGACCACGCCCTCATGGGGCGGCTCGGTCTGTGGCACGAAGTCCTGTTTCTCCCCGGGCACGCTGTAGTCGTAAGCCCAGCGGTAGACGACTGGCAGCTTGTCGCGCCAATTGCCGTGCACTGGCGGTGTGTCGGGGGTCAACCACTCGAGCGTGGTTGCGCCCCAGGGATTTCCACCTGAGGGCTTGCCGTTGCGCAGGCTCCAGATCACATTGATGAAGAACAAGCTCTGCGAAAGCGCGACAAATATCGCCGCAACCGTGATCGCGCTGTTGAGGCCCTGCGCCGAGTCCGGGACGAAATCCGAGCCGTAGGCGTAGTAGCGGCGCGGCATTCCGAGGATGCCGAGATAATGCATTGGCAGATAGACCGAGTACGTGCCGAGCAACGTGCACCAGAAGTGCAGCTTGCCGAGCGTCTCGTTGAACATCTTGCCCGTTATCTTGGGATACCAATGATAGAGCGCAGCAAACAGCACGAGCACCGGCGAGACACCCATGACCATGTGGAAGTGGCCGATAACGAAATAGGTATCCGATAGCGGCAAATCGACAGTCACGTTGCCCAGGAACAGGCCGGTCAGGCCGCCGTGCGTAAACGTGAAGATGAAGCCGATCGCGAACAGCATCGGCACGGTCAGATGAATGTTCCCGCGCCACAGCGTCAGCACCCAGTTGTATACCTTGAGCGCCGTCGGCACCGCGATGATCAGCGTCGTCGTAGCGAAGAAGAAGCCGAAGTATGGGTTCATGCCGCTGACGTACATGTGATGCGCCCAGACGACAAAACTCAAGCCGCCGATTGCGACGATGGCCCAGACCATCATGCGGTAGCCAAAAATGTTCTTGCGAGCATGCGTGGCGAGCACGTCGGAAACCATGCCGAAAGCCGGCAGGGCGACGATATAAACCTCGGGGTGACCGAAGAACCAGAACAGATGCTGGAACAGGATGGGGCTGCCGTCGTTATAGGCAGTCTGTTCCCCCATCGACAGCATCTCCGGCATGAAGAAACTCGTGCCGATCACGCGGTCGAGCAGCATCATGATGGCCGCAACGAGCAGTGCCGGGAAAGCCAGCAGGCCGAGAATTGTCGCGACGAAGATGCCCCAGACGGACAAGGGCATGCGCATGAGCGTCATGCCACGGCAGCGGGCCTGTAGAACCGTCGTTACGTAGTTGAGCCCTCCCATCGTAAACGCGATGATGAAGACCGCCAAAGACGCCAGCATGAGCAAAATGCCGTTGCTGACGCCAGGTGTGCCCGGTGACACGGACTGCGGTGGGTAGAGCGTCCAGCCCGCGCCCGTGGGGCCGTCGGGAACGAAGAAGCTCGCCATCAGAATGATGACTGACAGCAGGTAGACCCAGAAGCTCAGCATGTTTAGGAATGGAAACACCATGTCGCGCGAGCCGACCATGAGCGGAATCAGGTAATTGCCGAAGCCGCCGAGGAACAATGCGGTCAGCAGATAGACGACCATGATCATGCCGTGCATGGTCACGTACTGATAGTACTCGTTCGGTGAGACCAGCGTGAACGACTCAGGGAAGCCGAGCTGCAATCGGAACATACTCGACAGCAGCATGGCGACGAGACCGACCGCGATTGCGGTCGTGCCGTACTGGATGGCGATGACCTTGTGGTCCTGGCTCCAGACGTACTTCGTTATGAACGTTTGCGGATCATGTAAATGCTGCTCGTGGTCACGGTCAGCAATTGCAACATATGCCATCAGAACACTCCCGGCTGCTGTCTCGTAGTTGTTTCCAAGTCCCTATGCTTACTCTCTAGATAGCGCATCAACGTAGCGTGTTGATATAGGCGACGATGTCGTTGATCGACTGGTCGTCCGGCAAAATATCCGCCATCAAACCCATCTGCTCGCCGTAAACGTCGCCCTCATGGTCGCCGCGAACACGCGATTGAAAATTCTTGAGCTGCGTGACGAGGTACCAGTCCGATCCGCCTGCGAGTCTCGGCGCGTTCATTGACCAAATACCCTCGCCATTGGCGCCATGACAGGCTGCGCAAGTCGTATACAGGCGCTCGCCGCGCTCGGTGTCGCCGGTAATCGTGGTTTCGACTGCTTGGTCGGGCATTGACTCGATATAGGCCGCTACGTTACGGATCGCATTCTGATCCGGAAGCGTTGCCATCATCGGCATCATGGTGGCGCCGTAGACGTCGCCTTCGGTGCTGCCGCGCACGCCGCTCTTGAAGTAATTGAGCTGTCGCTCGAGATACCATGCGCCGAGGCCTGCGAGCTTGGGCGCATTCAACACCTGCTGGCCCTGGCCCTGCGGCCCGTGACACGCCGCACAAACAGCGAAGCCCGCCTGCCCTGCGGTTAGGTTGGGCTCCGGCTGGGCCATGAGCTCGCCATAGGTGGGTTGGTCATCGAGCCAGCGCTCGAAGTCCGCGCGCTCTTCGACGACGACCCGGCCACGCATTGCGAAGTGGCCGACGCCACACAGCTCCTCGCAGAGAATCTCGTATTCGCCGATCCGCGTAGGCTCGAACCATTGAAACGTAACCATCCCGGGCACGAGGTCCATCTTGACCCGGAACTGCGGTACGGCGAAGTCGTGCAGCACGTCTTTCGACCGAAGCAGCGCTTTGTATGCCTGATTGATGGGCAGATGAACGGTTTGGTCATACACGAGCACATCGTCGCGCCCAGTCGGATCCTCAGAATCCATGCCGAAGGGATTGGATACGCTCATGTGGCTTACGTCGACGTTGCCGAAGATGCCGTCCTCTCCCGGAAACCGAAAGGTCCAATGCCACTGCTGACCTACGGCTTCGAACTCGGCGGCATCGTCCGGCACCGTCACGAACTGGCCCCAGACGACCAGGCCTGGGGCGAGCATTGCGGCGACGCCGATCGACGTCACGAGCGTGAGCCAGCCCTCGAGCTTGGTGTTCTCGGGGTCGTAATCGGCCGTGTGCCCGTCGCGCTTGCGGTATTTGACCAGGCAGTAGACCAGAAAGAGGTTGACCGCAACGAAGACGATGCCGGTAACAATGAAGGTGATGTCGACCGTCGTATCGATCATGTCCCAGTTCGACGCGATATCCGTGAACCACCAGCCGTAGAGAGGGCTGACGAAGTGAAACACCACACTGCCGATTACCAGCAGCAGAATTACAACGGCTATGGCCATAGCTTATAGGTCCTTATTGTCCGACAGTCGTTTCGAGCGAGGAGTCCAAATGAATGGGCCGCGACCTTCCGATTACTCGACGATGAACTTGCCGTTCATCAGGACATAGTGCCCGGGAAAGGAGCAGAAGAACGTGTAGTCACCGCCGGCCTGGAGGCTGGAGATATCGAACGTGACCGAGGTCTCTTCGCCACCGCCGATGATCGCCGTTGCGGCGAGCACGCGCGAATCACCGGCTGGCAGGAAGCTTGGGGCACCCGCCGCCTGGCCCGCCTGAGCGACCGGGATATAGTCGGCTGTCGCCGCGAGCACCCAGTTGTGACCCATAGCGTTGGCAGGGAGCATGCCGGTATGCCGCAACGTAATGGTGACCTCGCCGCAGCTCGAGCTGACGCGCATCTCGGTGAGACTGAATTTGATGAGGTCGTTACCGTCAATGGTCTGGCTGCACTCTTGGCCGTACGCCGTGCCACTCATTGACCACGCTGCCAGCGCTACGATCGCGAAAATAGTTTTCATTTAATATTTGCTCCTACCCTGGAGGCCCGGGGATTCCGGGGCGAAATGTTAGCAGAACCAATCCCTGCAAGTCATTGTTCCGAGGTAGCGGAAATCCGCTATTCTCCAGTGGCTTTTCGGCGCCCGAGTTACAGAATCGACGTGCTCAGCAGTGCCTGCTCGGAGATTCGCTGCCAAGCTCGCGCCTGGCTTAGGAACTGTCGATAGGAGGACCATACCCTGGCAGCGGTGGGGTCGCGTGCTGTCAGGCTCTCGATAACTTCAACGGTCAATACCCTGAGGCCGGCGAGCACATCCGCGGGAAAGGCACGGATCTCGATCGAGTCGTCGGCGCGGATCTGCTCGAGCGCGGTGGCGTTGCGGGCGTTGAACTCCGCCGTCATGTCGAGGTTCGCCGCCTGGCAGGCTACACGCACGGCGGCCTTGAGGTCCTGCGGAAGGCGGCCATAGGCCTGTGCGTTGACCATGCATTCCATCGTCGGGCCGGGTTCGTGCCAGCCTGGGTAGTAGTAGTAGCGAGCGGCCTGGTGCAGACCGAAGGCGAGGTCGTTGTAAGGCCCGACCCACTCGGTCGCGTCGATGCTGCCGGTCTGAAGCGCCGTAAAGAGTTCCGATCCCGGCAGGCTAACGGGCGTGCCGCCGGCGAGCCGCAGCACTTCGCCACCGATGCCCTGCATGCGCATCTTCAGACCGCGGAGATCGTCCATGCCATTAATTTGCCGGTTGAACCATCCGCCCATCTGCACGCCGGTGTTGCCCGCCGGGAACGGTATGAGATTAAAGGGTGCATAGACCTCCCGCCATAACTCGAGGCCACCTCCGTAATAGAGCCAAGCGTTCATCTCATGGGTGTTGAGCCCGAATGGCACGGTGGAGAAGAACTGCACGGCTTCAGACTTGCCGCGCCAGTAATACGCGCCGCTATGGCCAAGCTCGGCCGCGCCGCTCGAAACCGCATCGAAGACCTCGAAGGCTGGGATCAACTCGCCCGCCGCGTAGATCTGGACGCGCAGCCGGCCGCCGCTGGCCTGCTCGAGATAGCGGGCGAGGGTGCTCGCACCGGTACCGAGGCCAGGGAAGTTCGGCGGCCAGGTCGTGACCATTTTCCACGAGAAGCGTTCTTTGCCGGGCGCGCTCGCCACACTCGGCGCGCTCTTGCGGCCGCAGCCGCCCGCCGCGGCGCTCGCAGCCAAACTTGCCAGCAGTGTCCGTCTATCAACCACGCTCTGCAGCTCCGTACGCTAAGCCTCACTTCATAACAGAGTGTCGCCTAGGCGCCTAGTATCCGGTCAGAAACCCACTTAATAATAAAAACGGATATATAAAGATAATAAATATCCACTATATGATTGTTACTTCTATAGTGGGATTTTACTCCATTTAATTCGCTATTCTATTGGCCTCCGTGGGATTTTATCGCACAAGACCGGGAGTCCACCTGGGTTTGCGCGCGGCCCTCCTCGCAGCCTATGCATTGGCTCCCCGGCGGTGTTGCTGCCGATCTGGCCCACGCGCCGCGACGCGACGCTGTTGCCCTGGTCGATCTGCTCGCGTCGCGACTCCTTAGCTTGCCGACCCGGCGGGGCTGAGCCAGAGTAGCGCAACGGTGAGGTGCCCATGATCGGTTTGTTGCAGAGGGTCAGCGAGGCCCGCGTCGAGATAGACGGCGAGTGCGTGGCCGCGATCGGGCGCGGACTGCTGGTTCTCATCGGGGTCGAGCGTGGAGACGGGTCTACCGAGGCGGCACGGCTGCTCGAGCGGCTCGTGAGCTTTCGGGTATTCGAGGATGAGGCTGGACGCATGAACCTGGATGTTCGCGAGGTCGGCGGTGCTCTGCTGCTCGTGCCGCAGTTTACGCTCGCTGCCGATACGGCGAAGGGTAACCGCCCCGGCTTCTCGCGCGCCGCCGAGCCGGCGCAGGGCAAAGCGCTCTTTGATGAGGTCGCCGCTGCCGCGCGCGCGCAAGGCATAGCCGTAGCCACGGGGGTATTCGGGGCCACGATGCGTGTCGCGCTCTGCAACGAAGGCCCAGCAACGTTCTGGTTACAGGCGGCACCGCAGCCTTGACGGTGGCGATGAACAACCGGGGTTTGGCGTATCATTGCGGGTTCGTATCCGCACTGGAGGATTGAAATGGGCTTAGGAGGGATCAGCATGTGGCAGCTGCTCATCGTCCTGGTGATCGTCTTACTGATCTTTGGCACGAAGCGGCTCCGAACGATCGGCGGCGATCTGGGCGGAGCGCTCAAGGGTTTCCGGAAGGCCATGGACACCGACGAGCGCGACGATGATGAGAAGGCAGACCCCAAGCGCATCGACGACGGCAAGCCGGACGCCGAGTTTGCCGAGCAGAAGGACAAGAGCGAGAGCAGCTGATCAATGTTCGACGTCGGCTTCTGGGAGATTGCGCTGATCTTCATGCTCGGTCTCATGGTGCTCGGCCCGGAAAAGTTGCCGCGCATTGCCGCGCAGCTCGGCCGCTGGGTCGGTCGAGCCCGGCGGACCGCGACGCAGCTGCGTTATCAGCTCGAGCGGGAACTCGACCTCGACGAGAAACCGCGCCCCCGCTACACCCCCCCGCCAAAAACTGCGCATATCGTTCCGCAGCCTGGCAAACAGCCTGACCGGCCCGTGGGCGGGGCGGACCAAAGCGAGACCCCGGCGGCAGCGCCTGCGGAGCCACCGGCCGAAGCGGAGGCAGCCAAGCCCGACACCGGGCGAGAGCGCGATAGCGGCACATGAGCACGCCGCATCCCGACCGACCGCTCGGTGAGAAACAGTCCGAGCAGGAAAAGCTCGCCGAAGGAACGCTCGTTTCGCATCTCGTTGAGCTTCGGACACGTTTGTTGAGAGCGGCGGCGGCGATACTGCTGATTTTCATTTGTCTCGTTCCTTTCGCCGAGACCATATTTACGCTCGTCGCGACTCCGCTCATGGAAAAGCTGCCAGTGGGTGCGACGATGATCGCGACGCAGGTTGCCTCGCCCTTTCTGACGCCGTTTAAGATGACGCTGTTCGTGGCGCTGTTTCTCGCGATGCCCGTAATTCTCTATCAGATCTGGCGGTTCGTTGCGCCAGGGCTGTATAACAAAGAGAAGCGGTTCGCTTTTCCGCTGCTGGTCTCAAGCATTTTGCTGTTCTACGGCGGCGTTGCATTCGCCTACTACGTTGTCTTCCCGCTGATGTTCGGCTTCTTCGCGGCGGCGGCGCCCGAGGGCGTCACGATGATGACTGATATCAACGCCTATCTGGATTTCATTTTGACGCTGTTTTTCGCTTTCGGTATGGCCTTCGAGGTACCGATCGCGACGGTCATGCTCGTCTGGAGCGGATTGGTCAAAACGGACGTCCTACGTAAGGCGAGAGCCTACGTCTTTCTCGGCGCATTCGTCCTCGGCATGTTTCTGACACCGCCGGATGCGATCTCTCAGACGCTGCTTGCGGTTCCTATCTACATCCTCTACGAGGCCGGCCTGATCCTGTGCCGGGTGCTGGGTGTAGAGCAGCGGCGCGATGAGGAGTCGGAGGACGAGGAGAACTCGATTGCGGGCTGAACTTAGCCGCCGCTGTATCGCGGAGACGCTGCAGCTGTGCGCTCCGAGTGATGAAACTGCTTGAACGCATGAGCAGCGTCTTCCCAGCCGCCAAAACTCATCCTGATATCCTGGGCCACCCGCGTGGCCTGTATACGCTGTTCATGACGGAGATGTGGGAGCGCTTCAGCTACTACGGCATGCGCGCGCTGCTTGTCCTGTTCATGGTCGACCAGATCGCCGACGGTGGCATGGGATTGAGCGATCAGACCGCAACGGCCATCTACGGTCTGTATACGGCTGCGGCCTATCTCGTGGCTCTGCCCGGCGGGTGGATCGCCGATCGTCTGATCGGCGCCCAGCGTGCGGTCTGGATCGGTGGCATCACGATCATGTGCGGGCACTTCGTGCTTGCGATTCCCGGTGTGGGAACGTTTTTCCTCGGGCTCATACTTGTGGTTCTCGGCACGGGACTTCTCAAGCCCAACATCAGCGCGATCGTGGGCGAGCTCTACGGTGCCGACGACGATCGTCGCGACGCGGGATTCACGATTTTTTATATGGGGATCAATATTGGAGCTGCCGCCGGCCCGATCTTGTGTGGTTGGTTGGCAGGCGGCGATTGGCACTACGGTTTCGGCGTGGCGGGCATCGGCATGCTCGCCGGGCTGATCCAGTTTCGCGCCAGCCGCGGATATCTTGGGGCCGCCGGCCTGGTCCCCGAGGCTGCTGTGGCGCACTCCTCGGCTTTCAGAGCCAGGGCCTATTCCGTGATCGCGGCGTTCCTGGTGCTCGTGCTCGGTCTGCTGATCGCTGGGCTCATCGGCGTGGTGCAGTTCGATGCCGTTCGCCTCGCGCAAGGCACGACGACGATCATAGCAGTTGTCGCCCTGCTCTATTTCGCGTCGCTATTTCTTTTCGGCGGGCTCACCAAAGAGGAACGTGGCCGCGTGGTCGTTATCCTCGCGCTCTTCCTGGCGGCGGCAATGTTCTGGGCCGGCTTCGAGCAGGCCGGCTCATCGCTGAATCTCTTTGCAGATCGTTACACGATTCGGCAATTCGGTGAATTTGTGATTCCCGCGGCGTGGTTTCAGTCCCTGAATCCTGTGTTCATCATCCTTCTGGCGCCACTGTACTCGATGCTCTGGGTCACGCTCGCGCGTCGGAATCTCAATCCGGCTGCGCCGTTTAAGTTCGCTATCGGTCTGGTGACGCTGGGTGCGGGCTTTGCAGTCATGATCGGGGCAGCAGAGCTGGTTGCGCAAGGCAGGCAGGTGCTGCCGACATGGCTGATCTTCACGTATCTATTGCATACGATGGGCGAGCTCGCATTGAGCCCGGTGGGATTGAGCTCGGTTAGCAAGCTCGCGCCGCGGCGTTTCGTCGGTCAAATGATGGGCGTGTGGTTCTTGGCGAACTCGCTAGGCTATATCATAGCCGGGTTGATTGCCGGCGAGTTCAATGCCGATGCCGTCGACGAGATGCCGGCGCTCTATCTGCAGATCGTAATGACTACTGCCGGTGCGGGCCTGCTGCTAGCGCTATGTGCCCCGGTGTTGAAACGGCTGATGGGCGAGCGCCATTAGGCCGAGCCCGGCGCCATTACCGACCGTAAATAACAGGGGGGGGGTTCTCGATGCTGACTTCGCAACCGCTGCCGCAACTTACGCTCAAGGCGGTCGTACTCGGACTCATCCTCTCCATGATTCTTGCCGGCGCGAACGCATATCTGGGCCTGTTCGCCGGCATGACCGTATCTGCCTCTATTCCGGCGGCTGTGATATCCATGGCCGTTCTGCGGCTGTTCAAGAACTCCAACATCCTCGAGAACAACATCGTGCAGACTGCGGCGTCGGCGGGCGAATCGCTCGCCGCGGGTGTGATTTTCACCATGCCAGCGCTGATCATTCTCGGCTACTGGAACGTGTTCGATTATCTCTGGGTCACGATGATCGCAGGGCTCGGTGGCCTGCTCGGAGTGTTGTTCACGATTCCGTTGCGGCGCTCCCTCATCGTCGAGGAAAAGCTTGCCTATCCCGAAGGCACTGCGACCGCGGAGGTGCTCAAGGCGGGCTCCGCGGGAGGGCAAGGCGCGAAGTTTCTGGCAATCGCGGGCCTGCTCGGCGCCGCGACGAAACTGGTCGAGACGGGGCTTAGGCTCTGGTCTGGCACGGCGCAGGCGGCGACCTATCTCGGCACAAGCACCATCGCGTATGTCGGTATGAATCTATCGCCGGCGCTCGTGAGCGTCGGTTATATCGTGGGCCTTAACATCGCCGTGCTAGTGTTCCTAGGCGGTGCGATCTCATGGTATGTCGCGATTCCAATTTATTCGACGCTGCTCCTCGACGGCAACCCGGCGCTCGCGGCGGAGTTTGCTGCAGGCATGTCGGCAACCGATCTGGCGTTCTCGATCTGGACTTCGCAGATTCGTTACCTCGGCGTCGGCGCGATGCTCGTCGGCGGTATCTGGGCCCTGGTCTCGATGCGCGGTTCCCTGGTATCCGGAGTTGCCAGCGGCTTGCGCGCCGACCGCGCGGCATCGGCAAACCCTTACGATCACACTCAGCACGACACGCCGATGAAGCTAGTCCTCGTTGGTATTGCTCTATTCATCGTGCCGATTTTTGTGATCTATGAGAGCATCGTCGCGAATGTCGGAGTGGCGCTTGCGATGACCGTGATTATGGTCATCGCGGGGTTTCTGTTCTCTTCGGTCGCGGCCTACATGGCGGGCTTGGTCGGTTCCTCGAACAATCCGATCTCGGGGATCACGATCGCAACGATATTGTTTACTTCACTGCTGCTGCTCTGGCTCATGGGTGGGGATGCCTCGAACGGTCCGGCTGCAGCGATCATGGTTGGGGCAGTCGTGTGCTGCGCCGCGGCGATCGCCGGTGATAATCTGCAGGACCTCAAAGCGGGCTACATCGTTGGCGCCACACCCTGGAAACAGCAGGTCATGCAAGGCGTCGGCGTCGTCAGTGCGGTGCTCGTGATGGCACCGATTCTCAATCTGTTGCTGCAAGCCTACGGCATAGGGGCGCGAAGCCCGGAGCACCCGAACGCGCTGCTGGCACCGCAAGCGACACTCATGGCCTCGGTCGCCGAGGGCGTGTTCGGCGCGGGGCTGCCGTGGGGCATGGTGGCGGCAGGGGCCGGGATCGGCGCTGGAATCATCGCGGTCGACGAGTATCTCAAAACAACCGACGCGGCGTGGCGCGCACCCGTGCTTGCCGTAGCCGTCGGCATCTATCTGCCGCTCGAGCTGTCAGTGGCCATTCTCCTCGGCGGTCTTGTGGCCTACGCAGCAAGCGGGCGGGCCGCCGGCGACGCTGACTCCGCAGCGAAGAGCCACGGCATGCTTTTCGCTGCAGGGCTGATCACGGGCGAGGCGCTGATCGGCATCTTTATGGCGATTCCGATCGTGCTCACTGGTGACCCGAACGTGATCGCCATCGACGGCGGCGTGCCGAGCATTGTCGGGTTGCTCGTGATCGGCGCGATCACGGCACTGCTGTACCGCGTTGCGACTAAACGCAGTTGAGAGAGGCCCAGCGACGTTCAGCGCAACGGCAGATCAGCGTTTAAACAGCAGATTAATGATCAATGTCAGCCCGAGGCTCAGTATGATCATCGACGTTATAGGAATGAAGACTCGTGTGCCATCTCGTTCGATATGAATGTCCCCGGGTAGCCGGCCGAACCAGCTGAGCAGGCCCGGTGCAAACTGTAGCGCTAACCCTATTATCAGCAACGCGACGCCACTGATGATGAATAGTTTTGCCAGCATGGATACGCGGCCCCTTGAATGGGCGCCCGATCGACGCGCGCCCTGATGCAACCGATACGAAGCAAGCTGCCCGGAGTCGGGACGACGATTTTCACCGTCATGTCGCGGCTGGCCGAGCAGTCTGGTGCGATCAATCTATCGCAGGGCTTCCCGGATTTCCAACCGCCCGGGGCGCTGCTCGATCTCGTCAGTGAGCACCTGCAGCGCGGCCACAATCAGTACGCACCGATGGCCGGCATCAGCTCGCTAAGAGAGCAGATTGCCGAGAAGACAGCTGCACTCTACGGGAGGAAAGTCGATTCTGATACTGAAATTACTGTCACGAGCGGCGCAACGGAGGCGCTGTTCTGCGCCATCCATGCGGTCGTCCGTGCGGGTGAGCAAATCATCGTTTTCGATCCCGCATACGATTCATACGAGCCTGCTGCGGCCCTTGCCGGTGCCGAGACTATTCATATACCGCTATGTATGCCCGATTTTTCGATCGACTGGGAGCGGCTGGAGTCGGCGCTGAGCCCGCGCGTACGCCTCGTCATCATCAACTCGCCGCACAATCCGACAGGGTCGATTCTTACGCGCGAGGACTTGGACCGTTTGGCTGCGATGCTTGCAGATTACGACTGCTACGTCGTCAGCGACGAGGTTTATGAGCACATCGTCTTCGATGGTCTCGGTCACGCCAGCGTTCTCGCCCATCCGGAGCTCGCGTCGCGCAGCTTTGCCGTATTCTCTTTCGGCAAGACGTATCACGCGACGGGATGGAAGATCGGCTACTGCATAGCACCAGCGGCGCTCACGGAAGAGTTTCGGCGAGTGCATCAGTTCAATACTTTCGCAACGGTCACGCCATTGCAGTATGCGCTTGCCGATTTCCTCGCGCGCGGCGCGGCGCACCACTTAGGTCTGGCAAGCTTCTATCAGCAGAAGCGGGACTTTTTCGTCGAAGCCATGCGCGGCTCCAGATTCACGATGACGCCTTCACGCGGCACTTATTTCCAGCTTGCCGAGTACGCGTCGATATCTGACTTGCCCGACCACGAGTTTGCACGCTTGCTGACGGAAACCCACAAAGTAGCCGTAATTCCCGTAACGGCCTTCTATAAGTCACCACCTGACACGCGGCTCGTGCGGTTCTGCTTCGCGAAGGAACTCGCGACCTTGCAGACGGCGGCGGCCCGGCTACGAGAGCTATGATTAACTTGCGCGGCGGCTGACCGCGCGCGGCGGAGACTGTACCATTGCCCGGCATGTCTTCGAACGGCCGCGATAAGAACCATTCTCAGAGTCCCGTGTGTGCGGGCGGTGCGCTTCAGCGGACGTCGTAGCTGGTTGTGGAACCGCTAGCCGCCAAGCAGATTACGACGCTCGACCCGCGCCAGATTCGTCTGATGAGCGTGGCGGGATACGCCTCGGTCGGTGTGGCGCTGACCTTGATCGCGCTCAAGACATGGGCGTGGTTTGCAACCGGGTCGATTGCGCTGCTGAGCTCGCTGGCAGACTCGCTGCTCGATCTGCTCGCCTCGGGCGTCACCTTGTTCGCGGTTAAAGTCGCCGTGTCTCCAGCCGATCGCGAGCATCGCTTTGGGCACGGCAAGTCCGAAGGTATTGCCGGCGTCGTTCAGGCGGTGATCATCACTGGCTCGGCGGGCTACGTGTGCGTTCAGGCAGTCGACCGATTAATCACCCCGAGCCCTGTAGAGAGCCCAGCTGTCGGTTTCTTTGTGATGCTGGCCTCGCTCGTGCTCACGATTGCGTTGGTGTTGCTGCAGCGCTATGTCGTGGCGCATACGGGATCGCTGGCGATTGCCGCCGACGCGGCCCACTATCGCTCGGACGTCCTAACAACGCTCGCCGTGTTACTGGCGATCTTCCTGTCGACGCAGTTCGGGCTGCATATTCTCGACCCACTGCTCGCATTAGTCGTCGTTGCTCTGATCCTCTGGAGTGTCTATACGATCATCCTGGCGGCGCTGAACGTCTTGTTAGACCGTGAGCTTGAGGATATCGATCGCAAGCGCATCGCGGAAATCGCACGTGCCCATCCCGAGGTTCGGGGCCTGCACGACATGCGCACGCGCTCATCCGGCGCAGCGCAGTTTATTCAGTTTCATCTGGAGCTCGACCCGAAAATGAGCTTGACTCGGGCTCACGAGATTTGCGATGCGGTCGAGGAAAAAGTGCAGCAGAGTTTCCCGGCGGCTGAGGTTTTGATCCACGCTGACCCGCACGGCTTGCCAGAGAATCGCGACCCTTTCTGAGAGACCGCGACAGCCAGGCGCTGCCGCGAGGCCGGCTACTCCCCAGCGCGCTCCATCGCAACAAGCTCGTTGATGACCTCAAGCAAGTTTGGGTAACTTCCGGCCATCGTCGCGTTGGTGGTGTACTTGCCGTTGACGATGACCATCGGGACGCTCGAGACCCGGTATCGACGTGCGAGCTCGTCAGCACGCTGAATTTTCGTATGGATGGCAAACGACTCGAAGGTTTTGTCGAAGGTCGCAGCGTCCACTCCGAAGCCGCTGAAGAAGTTGCGGATCGCCGCGGGGTTATCGAGCCCATTGCGGTTGACGTGAATTTCGCGGAAGGTCGCCGCGTGCATCTCATCAAGCTTGTTCAATGCCTCTGCGGTGTAATAGACCCGCGCGTGAACCTGGAGCAGTTCATTCCATAGCGCCGGAATGCGAACGAAGCTCACATCGGCCGGAAGGTCCTCCTTCCAGCTTTCGAGGTAGGGATCGAACGTGTAGCAGTGCGGGCAGCCGTACCAAAAGACCTCGGCGACCTCAATTTTATCGGGGCCCGAACTCGTTGGCTGAGTCGGCGACAAGCGCTCATATTCCTTGCCCAGCGTGAACTGCCGTGCCGCGGTGTCGACCTGGGCCAATACGATCGGCTTCTGCGTAGCTGGCGCCACCGCAGCGTTGGAAGCGCTCGACGGCTGCGCTACTTCCTGCGCCGAGATGCGCCAAGTGAGGGTGATCGCCGCAACCAGAGCCAGAGGGATCAGCGCGGAGCGGAAAATTTTCTTGAATAACACTTGAGCTTCTCCTGGTTAGTGGCTCAACGTAGACCCTGCATGTAGCTTGCCACGGCCTGCATCTCGGCCTCGCTGAGCTGGGACGCTATCTCGCGCATCATGAGGTTCGACCCGGCGTCAGAACGGCGCGTGCCGGCGGCATAGGCTTTGAGTGTGTTTACGATATAGGTTGCATGCTGCCCGCTGACGGCTGGGTAGCCTGCGAGTGGATTACCCTTGCCGGAAGGTCCGTGACACGCGATACACGCCGGCACGCCTCGATCCGCCGCGCCTGCCTTGTAGAGCTGCTCGCCGACCGCGACGACTTCGGGGTCGGCGCCTTTCGGCGCCATGGCCTGAGCTTCGAAGTAGGCTGTCAGATCTGCGATGTCTTGGTCGGACAGCGCTGCAGCGAAGCTCGACATCAGAACGTCTTCGCGGTCACCGGCCTTGAACGCTATGAGCTGGCGCGAGAGATACTCGGCGTGCTGGCCCGCAAGGCTCGGCCACATCGGGTTGATGCTGTTGCCGTCCGCGCCGTGACAGGCCGCGCAAACCGCGGCTTTGCTCTGTCCGGCCGACGCCGATCCTTGCGCGACGCTCTCGCCGCTTGCCGCCAGCAGCGCGAGCATGCAGAACAGGCTAAAAAGGCTGTTACCGCTGCCGTCGCGAGACGGCAAAAAATCCTTATACACCACGCTCTTAGAACCTCGTTTCAGAATCCTTGCAAACGGCCGGGAATTGTACACTATGAACCTGAACCCAGCATGACCGGGGCCCGGTTGCCCCTCGAATTATGACCAGTGGCCTCGACCCGAGTTTCATGACGGGCGCTCGCAGCGCCAAGCAATTTCCGGCGGATTCAGGCCTGGAGGTGGCTTTCGCGGGGCGCTCGAATTCCGGTAAATCAAGCGCGATCAACGCAATTACCGGGCGAACGCGGCTCGCCCGAACGAGCAAGACGCCGGGGCGGACGCGTGAGATCAACTTCTTCTCTATGGCCGAGGACCGCCGGCTCGTCGACCTGCCCGGGTATGGCTATGCGAAGGTGAATGCGTCTTTGCGCGACCAATGGCGCGAACTTCTCGAGCAATACTTCCGCCAGCGGCGTTCATTGCGTGGACTGTTCGTGACCGTCGACATTCGCCGCGGCATCGGCGATTTGGATCGGGTCATGCTGAGCTGGGGCGAAGCCGCTCGCGTGCCCGCCGCGGTGCTGCTGACCAAGACCGACAAGCTTAGCCGCAGCGCCGGTCTCGCCCGCTGTCGCGAGATCAGCACAGTGCTGGCGGCCGACACCCCGCTGCTGCTGTTCTCCGCCACGAGCCGCTTGGGGGTGGCGCAAGCCCGCGCGCAGCTCGTCGCGTGGCTGGGGCTCGAATCGCCTGCAATTGCGTGATCTTCGGCAAACCCTGCGGTTGCGTAGAGACCGCTTCTGAGGACCGCCGGAAGATAAAATTGGCCCCGGGCGCTGGATTCTGGGGAAGCGCCCGGGGCCGAAGAGCCCGGTATGGGGTCACCGGGTTGTTAGTCCCGCTTAGGGAGGCTAGCGGGGGGCGCGAAAACGGCCCGTCAAGTTAGTTACCGGCGACCGGGAAAAAGTTCCGCGCGAGGGTCCCGGAAAACGACCCTGCGCCTGGTGCGCCATGGTGCCGATAGCGACCCCCTGATCCGAGGGCTTCTAGTGCGCCTCGTCCCAGTTCTCGCCGATGCCGAAGTCCACTTTGATAGGCACCCTGAGACTGGCCGCCTGCTCCATGCGCCGCACGATCTCGGCGGCTACGGCTTGGGCGTCTTTCTCGGCAACCTCGAGCACGAGCTCGTCGTG
>JAHEEM010000042.1 GCA_024640695.1 Rhodospirillaceae bacterium
GCTACCTTTTCGCCGCGCGCTATGATCGCGACGCGGAGGACGTAGCGGGAATCGTGCTCGTATCGACGTGTGCAGCGGGGCTTCTGCTGCCGCTGCTGGTCGCCTTCGCGCTCTGGCTCAACGGCTCGCTGCCAGCATAGCCTGCGCGCTTGCCGCGCAGGCTGCTAGCGGACGTCGCGCCCGCTGATTAGATCTTCGAGCGACGGCGGTGGATGATCCGGGCCCATGCGGCCCTCCTTGAGGCGCGTCATGTAATCGGCATAAGCACGCATCGCCTGGGCTCCGAAGATCCACATGATCGGAATGTTCGCGAACAGCATCACGCCCGTGCCGACGCCAGTCAGGCTGTCGAGCTCCTCCGCGGAGTCGATGCGGCCCCAGGTCGCCACGAGGATCAGCGCGCAGAAGACGACCTTATACAGGAGCACCTGTCGTTCTCCGAACAGGTAAATGACTCCCTGCTCGCCGTAGTAGCTCCACGAGATCATTGTAGAAACGGCGAAGAGCCAGACGGCCAGGGTCACGAGCCACTTGCCCAGGCCAGGTGTCACGGAGTCGAACGCTTTGGCAGTCAGGGTTGCGCCGAGATAGGTTGCGTAGACGCCCGGACCGTCGAGCTCCGGCTGCGTGTTGCTGGAGAAGGTCGGCCATTCGATCCATAGCTGTCCGCTCTCGTCGATGATCTGGCCTTCGAGACGGTGCAACCGATTCGCCGACTCTGGATTCGGCTCGCCGCGATAGATCATGAAGACCGTGTCGCCGACGCGCCATGTCTCTGCATCGCGCGCCGGTGCACGCAGCGTCTCCAGGCTCCATTCAGAGGTGCCCACAGAAATGAACTCGGGTGCTGAGTCGAAGGAGGCCTCGGGCGACCGGTTCCAGATGCCGGTCGACAGGATCACGAGCGCCGTGAACGTGCACACCACGATCGTGTCGATAAACGGCTCGAGCCCTGCGACAACCGCTTCGCGCACGGGTTCGTCGGTCTTCGCTGCGGAATGAGCGATCGGTGATGAGCCCTGGCCGGCCTCGTTGGAGAACAGCGCCCGCTTCATTCCATAGAGGAACGCATAGCCGGCCGTGCCGCCGAGAAATGCGCCGCTGGCTTCCTGCGGTGTGAACGCGGACTTCACGATTAACAGCAACATTTCCGGAATTTGCCCGGCGCTGGCGATCAGGACGTACATGCCCGCCAGCAGATACAGCGTGACCATGATTGGCACCAGCCGCCCGGCGACTGCGCCGATGCGCTTGATGCCGCCGATGATGACCATGCCGACCACTAGCGCCAGAATGATCCCGCTGACGATGCTCGGTATGCCGAAATACTCTTCGGTGATCTCACCGACGTTCCAGGCCTGGAACATGTTGCCGCCCGTGGCGGTCGAGACGAGCAGCGTCAGGCAGAAAATGCCGCCGACCACACGGCCCGTCGAGGCCAGGCGCGGGCTCATGCGTGCAAGACCTTTGCTCGCAACCCACATCGGCCCGCCGTGCGGATTGTCTGGGTCGTCCGTGTTTCGATAAAGCATGGACAAGCTGACCTCGGTCAACTTCAAGGCCATGCCGACGACGCCGACGATCCACATCCAGAATATGGCGCCCGGCCCGCCGAGCGCGATGGCGAGCGCGACACCGCCGATGTTGCCCAGGCCGACGGTTGCCGACAGCGCGGCCGATAATGCCTGGAAATGGTTGATGGCGCCGGGGTCGCTCGGATCGTCGTAGCTGCCGCGGATGACACGAATGCCGTGCGTCAGCGCGCGATACTGGCTGAAGCGACTCCAGACCGTGAATAGCACGCCGGTCGCGAGCACGATGAGCAGAACGCTGTCGTGCCACAGCACGTTGTTGAGCCCGGTCATGAGCGCGCTGAACTCGGCCATCAAGAGTTCCCGGCCGGCCTAAGCTGCTTCTAGAATCGCCGTGACGCCCATGCCACCCGCCGTGCAGACCGATATCAGGCCTCTACCGGAGCCTTTCTCGTGAAGCAGCTTCGCGAGCGTCGCGACGAGACGCCCGCCCGTTGCGGCGAAGGGATGACCGATCGCAACGCTGCCACCTTTGACGTTGAGCTTGCCGCGGTCAATCGCGCCCAGCGGCGCGTCGCGGCCGAGCCGTTCGCGGCAGAACTCGGGTGACTCCCAGGCCTTGAGCGTTGCGAGCGCCTGCGCGGCGAATGCTTCGTGAATCTCGTAGAAGTCGAAGTCCTGCAAGCCCAGCCCCGCATCTTCGAGCATTGCTGAAACCGCATAGGCGGGCGCCATCAACAAGCCCTCCTTCGCGACGAACTCGACGGCTGCAACTTTTGCGTAGGTCATGTAAGCCAGTATCGGCAGATTCCGCTCGCGGGCCCACTGCTCGGAAGCGAGCAGAACGCCTGCCGCGCCGTCCGTCAGCGGTGTGCTATTGCCGGCCGTCATCGTCCCACCTGGACCGCGATCGAACACCGGCTTTAGCCTGGCGAGCTGCTCGAGACTCGTGTCGGGTCTGAGGTTGTTGTCGCGGCTCATGCCGTGAAAGCTAATCACGAGATCGTCGAAGAATCCTTCGTCATAAGCTCGCGCGGCTTTGTGATGGCTCGCGAGCGCGAGCTCATCCTGGTCGCGGCGGCTGAGCTGCCACTGCTTCGCAGTGAGCTCCATGCTCTGGCCCATGGACAATTTTGTGCGCGGCTCGACAACTCCGGGGAACTCCGGCTTGAAGTGGCGCGGCCGCAGACTGAGCCAGGGTTTGAGCTTTGCGCCGAGCGTCCGCTCGCGGGCGCTCTCCATGAGCAGGGTGCGGTACGCGTCCGGATACACGATCGGCATGTCGCTGATGCTGTCCGTGCCGCCGGCTATCCCTGAATCGATCAGTCCCAAGGAGATCTTGCTGGCGATCAGAACGGCCGTGGACAAGCTCGTGCCGCAGGCACGCTGAAGGTCGAAGGCCGGGGTTTCCGGTGCCAGCCCGGATGACAGCACGCTTTCGCGGGTAAGGTTGTAGTCGCGGGAGTGTTTGATCACCGCGCCTGCTGACACGTCTCCGAGGCGCTGCCCGTGCAGGTCGTATTTCACGACCAGTGCCGATAGGACCGCGCTGAGCATGTCCTGGTTGCTGCACTGCGCGTACGCACCATGCGCGCGACAGAATGGAGTCCGCAGTCCTCCCACAATTGCCACGCGCCGTGCCGGTTGATTACGCATCTAGGTCATCTCCTGCTTTGACACTGTCGTTGCTCGCCGTGGCCGCCGCCGATTGACCGAAAGTTGCCCCGCCTTGCTCGAGATAGCGGGCTTCTTCCGGGGCGCTGCCGCGGCCAAGCACCGAGTTGCGATGAGGAAACCTTCCGAACTGCGCAATGATATCGCGATGCTGGCGTGCGTAGTCAGCCGATCCGACAAGCGCCTTGCGCAGAAACGGTTCCGCGTGAGTTGCCGCTAGCGCCTCGAACGCAGCGACGGATTGCTGCTGGACCTCGAGAGACTCTGCGTGCTGCAGAGGCATATAGAAAAAAAGGCGTTCGAGCGGGTCCAGGCGTAAATCGAGTCCGGCGGCGATGCCGGTCAGCGTCAGCTCGAGCGCGAGCGAATCCTGCGCGAAGGCGCCTGCGGTGCTGCGGTACACGCTGCGCGGAAACTGGTCGAGCAGCAGGATCAGCCCCAGGCGGCCGCGGGGGCTCGTCGCCCAATCGGTGAGCTCGGAGTTGGCGGCCGCCGCCATGAGTGGACCGAACCGCGCTTCGATTTGCGCGTCGAGCTCGGGCCCACCCCCGTACCAGCGCTTCATGCAGGCTTTGATGTCGGCTGCGCTCTCGGGCGCGCTGTCGAACCAGAACGCAAGCACGTCCTCGGCTGGTTGCGGCACGGGGCTGTCAAAGAGGGGTTCCACTCGCGGTACCATAAAGCCCCATGACGCCACCGCCAAGCCCGGCGGCCAGGCACGCGGTCCATCCCGGGCAGCGCATGCCCTACAATAGGCCGCTGACCACGGAGTAGCTATGCGGTGCTTACGGCAAGGCGCGTCCGCTTTGGTGCTGCTGCTGAGCGCGTGTGCGGTGCAGGACCCGGAGTCGGCCGTCACTCAGCTCGTCGAGTCGGCAGAGGCTGCCGCGCAGTCGCGGGACACGAGTTACTTCCGCGACCTGGTGGCCGAGAGCTACGTCGACAATCGTGGTAACGATCGTGAGCGTGTCATCAGTCTGATCCGGGGATATTTTCTGGTTAATCAAGACATCGACGTCGTCACGCGCCTCCAAAGCGTCGAGCTCCACGGTCGCGATGCGGCCAACGTGGTCATGCTTGCCGGCATCCTCGGCCGGCGCCCGGGCGAGGGAATCCTGCCGGGCTTCGACGGGCGCTTGTATCGACTCGACTTGGAGCTCGTCGAGTCGGGCGGCGACTGGCAGGTCATTGGCGCCAGCTGGGAGCAATCTGTGGACGCATTGATGGGAGAATGAGCGGCATGGTGACTAGGAGTCTCTGCATAGTGATAGCGGCAAGCTGCTTGGGACTTCTCCAAGCGTGCTCGTCAGTGCCCCGGCAGCTGGCGGGGCCGCAGGTCGAGCTCGTAGAGCTAAAGCTCCTGCAGGCGAGTTTCGACGGCCAGCGCTTCGCCCTTCGGCTGCTGCTCAACAATCCCAATTCCGTGCCGATACCGGTGCTGTTTGTGGAGTTCGACGTTCGGCTTGCGGGCGAGGGCCTATTGGATGGGCGGTCCCAGGCCCCATTTACGCTGCCGGCTGGCGGCAGCCAGGCCGTCGACGTCGAAGTTTTCAGCAATCTCGTTTCCTCCGCATCGCGCCTTCTGTCGCTCGTGCAGGGACCCACGAACACGCTCGAATACGAGCTCCAGGGGGAGGTGGCCCTCAACTTGCGGTTCAGGGAACCGCTGAGCTTCTATTATCGTGGACAGGTGCCGCTGCTGCTCCCGCCCTAGCTGCGTCTCGGCGCGCGAATCAGCGCGACCTCCGCGACGAATGGCGGGCCGCCTGGCAGACATTAGCGGCTCTGCCCGCTAACGGCGCACGCCGCACCGCTTAAGCGCTTGATTTTATGAGTCCCGCTCGCCGGGACCGGACCCACGGGATTTGACGGACTAGCGGCCCAGTTCTTATAGTTCATGGCTGGCAACGGCCGGCGGACCGCAGTTACGCGGTAACCGCCGAACCATGGCAGCGGCGGCTTGCCTAGCCCGCATATCTGATCGGGAATCCGTGTGGTGGCGAGGGACGGGGGCTGATGAGCGCCGGACCATAGTGCGCACCGCAGCAGAGGGCTGTCGGCGGCGGATTGCCGGCAGCGACGTCTGACGGTGCGATTCGTCGGTCTGCTCGCGGCTGCGGCGCCAGGCAGGGCGGCCGTCCAGCGCGGACTGTGCCGGAGGCCGCGCGATGAAGAATAAACGTAACGCGCGAACGGAAGGTTCGCCGAGGGAAGCCGATGACTCTTGCGCTTGCGACTACCACGCTCTGGACCGGCCTCGCTGCGAGCGGCAGCGGTTGCAAGCCGATAACGGCCTGCGTGTCATGACGTCGAGGTATCGTATCAGTCGGCCGGACGCGCAAGGCCTGTACGATCCAGCCAATGAGCACGATAGCTGCGGCGTCGGCTTCGTCGCCCATGTAAAAGGCCAAGCAAGCCATCAGATCGTTCGTGATGCGGAGCACTTGCTTTGCCGCATGGACCACCGCGGTGCGCGCGGGGCTGAGCAGAACACCGGCGACGGCGCAGGCATGCTGACAGGCCTGCCGCACGAGTTTCTCAAGAGGGTTGCCCGCGACGAGCTCGGGACTGAGTTGCCCGCTCCAGGGCGCTACGGTGCCGGCGTAGTCTTTCTGCCGAACGATCCAGGCGAGCGCGAGAAGTGCAAGTCGGTCGTCGCAGAGATCTGTGCGCGTGAGGGGCAGCGCCTGCTAGGCTGGCGCAAGGTGCCGGTCGACTCCGACAAGGCCGACCTCGGTCCGTCAGCCCTTGCTGCCGCGCCATGCATCGAGCAGCTCTTGATCGCGGCGGGCGCCAATCTCGAGGGCGATGCATTCGAGCGCAAGTTGTACCTAATCCGTAAATATGCCAGCCACGTGCTGCGCAACGACACCGCGCTGGCCGAGGCAAAGACCTTCTATGTCTGCAGCCTATCGACCAAAGTTCTCATCTATAAGGGGATGCTGACACCGCGCCAGCTGACTGAGTACTTCGTCGACCTGCAGGCTCCCGACTATGCGACGCATCTGGCCATGGTGCATTCGCGATTCTCTACAAACACGTTCCCGAGCTGGGATCGGGCGCAACCAAACAGGTTCATGTCTCACAACGGCGAGATCAATACGTTGCGTGGCAACGTGAACTGGATGCGCGCTCGCGAGGGTATGGCGTCCAGCGATATGTTCGGTGATGCGATCAGCCAGCTGTATCCGGTCGTCGAGCCCGACGTTTCCGACTCCGGCGCGTTCGATAACGTGCTCGAGTTTCTGCTCATGACAGGCCGTACGCTGCAGGAATCGGTCATGATGATGGTTCCCGAGGCCTGGCAAAAGAACGAGCTCATGGAGCCCAAGAAACGGGCTTTCTACGAGTTTCTGTCCTGCATCATGGAGCCATGGGACGGGCCGGCATCGATCGCGTTTACGGATGGCCAGTACATCGGCGCGGTGCTCGACCGCAACGGCCTGCGACCGAGCCGCTACTATCTGACGACCGATGATCGCGTGATCATGGCAAGTGAGGTCGGGGTGCTGCCGGTCGATCCGGCAATCGTCAAGTTCAAAGGCCGCCTCGAGCCAGGCCGTATGTTCCTAATCGACTTCGCCCGAGGCCGCCTCGTGCCCGACGCTGAGCTCAAGGCGGAGTTTGCTGGTCGCCAGCCGTACTCCGAGTGGCTCGAAAGCGGGCGTATCACACTGCGCGATATTGCGACGAGTGAGGGCGCCGGGGGATTCGATGAGCAAACGTTGCTCGCGCGTATGCAAGCCTTCGGTTACACCACCGAGACGATGCAATTCATGTTGCGCCCGCTGGTCAACGACCTGCGCGACCCGGTCGGCTCGATGGGCAACGATTCGGCGCTCGCCTGTCTGAGCGATCAGGCGCGTATGCCTTACGACTATTTTAAGCAGCTTTTCGCGCAGGTCACGAACCCGCCGATCGATTCGATACGCGAAGAGATCATCATGTCTCTGGAAACTTACATCGGGCCGGAGCGAAATCTGCTCGTCGTCGGTGCCGAGCATTGCCATCGACTGCGCCTGCGTCACCCGATACTGAGTAATTCTGAGCTCGCAGCAATCAAGCAGATGAATCATCGCGGGTGGAAGACGAGGACGATCGATATAAGCTTCGGCCGCGCGGCGCCGCCCGGCGGCATGGTCGAGGCGCTCGACCGCATCTGCGCCGAGGCCGAATCTGCTATCGATGAAGGTTATAGCATCGTGATCTTGTCCGACCGCAATGTCGGTCCCGAGCGTATCCCGGTCAGCTCCTTGCTGGCTTGCGGCGCGGTTCATCACCACCTCGTTAGTCGGGCAAAACGAACCCGGATCGGCATAGTGGTGGAGTCCGGCGAAGCCCGGGAGGTGCATCATCACTGCCTGCTCGTCGGCTATGGTGCCGACGGCATCAACCCCTATCTTGCCTACGAGGCGCTCTGGCAGGCCCGTCGCGACGGCCTGCTCGATGAGGAGCTGCAGTCGGACGACGATAGCGTCGTGGCGGCTTATCGCAAGGGCGTGGCGAAGGGAATGCTCAAGGTCATGGCCAAGATGGGGATCTCGACGCTGCATTCCTACAAAGGCGCACAGATCTTCGAGGCGCTCGGCCTCGCGGACGAGGTCGTGGCGCGGTGTTTCGACGGTACCGCAAGCCGGCTGCAGGGTGTTGACTTCAGTGTGCTCGAGCAGGAGACCGTGCGACGCCACCTGATTGGCTATCCCGACCACGATGGCTCGCGTGCCGCGGCGCTACCCAATCCTGGGGAGTTTCATTGGCGCAGCGCCGGCGAGCGCCACGCATGGAGCCCGACGGCAATTGCCGAGCTGCAGGTGGCCGCGCGCAATGGCGACAAGCAGGCTTACCGGCGCTTTGCAGAGAGTCTTAACGACGAGAGCCGCTTGCGCTACACGCTGCGCGGCCTGCTCGAGTTCAAGCGCAACGTGGCCGGCAAGCCGATCCCGGTCAGCGAGGTCGAACCGGCCAAGGAGATTGTGAAGCGTTTCGCAACGGGCGCGATGAGTTTTGGCTCGATTTCGGCGGAGTCGCACGAGACACTCGCGATCGCGATGAACCGTCTAGGTGGACGCAGCAATACCGGCGAGGGAGGCGAAGACTCGGAGCGTTTCAAACCGCTGCCGTCGGGAGACTCGCGGCGGTCGGCTATCAAGCAGGTGGCCTCGGGCCGCTTCGGCGTCACGATCTGGTATCTGACCAATGCCGACGAGCTGCAGATCAAGATGGCGCAGGGTGCCAAGCCCGGCGAAGGTGGCGAGCTGCCCGGACGCAAGGTCGATGAGATCATCGCACGGATACGCTATTCGACGCCCGGCGTCGGTCTGATCAGCCCGCCGCCGCATCACGACATCTATTCCATCGAGGATCTGGCGCAGCTGATCCACGACCTCAAGAACTCCAATCCGTCCGCCCGAATCAGCGTCAAGCTCGTATCCGAGGTCGGTGTGGGAACGATCGCTGCGGGCGTCGCGAAAGCACACGCGGATCACATTCTGATCTCGGGGGACTCCGGCGGTACCGGCGCGTCGCCGCTAACGAGCATCAAACATGCGGGGCTGCCGTGGGAGCTCGGTATTGCCGAGACGCATCAGACGCTAGTCATGAACGATTTGCGCAGCCGCGTGATTCTGCAGACTGACGGCGGCCTGCGCACCGGCCGCGACGTAATTATTGCCGCATTACTCGGTGCAGAGGAGATGGGATTCTCGACCGCGCCGCTCGTCGCGCTCGGTTGCATCATGATGCGCAAGTGTCATCTGAACACCTGTCCGGTCGGTATCGCGACGCAGGATCCTGTGTTGCGCAAGAAGTTCGCGGGTCACCCCGAGCACGTGGTCAATTACCTTTTCATGGTTGCCGAAGAGGCCCGCGAGATCATGGCCGAGCTCGGCTTCCGCTCGATCGACGAGATGATCGGTCGCACCGACGTGCTCGAGACGAAGCGGGCGGTCGCGCACTGGAAGGCCGACGGCCTCAATCTCGAGCCCATACTCAGACCCGCTAAGCGACCGCACAAAGATGTCGAGGTTCGCTGCACGAAGTCCCAGGACCACGGTCTCGAGCACGCCCTCGACAACCGGTTGATAGAGCTCGCTCACGATGCGATTCACCACGGCAAGCAGGTCAAGCTCGAGCTGTCGATCGTCAATGTGAACCGGGCCGTCGGCACGATGCTGAGCCATAATGTCGTGAAGGTCTGGGGTGAGCGCGGGCTTCCGTACGATACCGTGCACATCAAGTTCGAGGGCTCTGCCGGGCAAAGCTTCGGCGCGTTTCTCGCAAAAGGCATTACGCTCGAGCTTGAAGGCGACAGCAACGACTATGTCGGTAAGGGTCTGTCGGGCGGGCGGCTAATTATCTATCCGCCCAAAGAGAGCATCTTCGTCCCCGAGGACAATGTGCTGATCGGCAACGTCGCGTTGTACGGCGCCACGAGTGGCCGGGCGTTCTTCCGAGGCCTCGCCGCCGAGCGCTTTTGTGTGCGTAACAGCGGCGCGCGCGCCGTCGTCGAAGGTGTCGGCGATCATGCTTGCGAGTACATGACAGGTGGCCGAGCCGTCATCCTCGGCCCTACAGGACTCAACTTCGCCGCCGGCATGTCCGGTGGTATCGCTTACGTGTTCGATCCCGACGGCGAGTTCGAGTCGAAATGCAATCTAGGTACCGTCGACCTCGATCCGGTCGATGCCGACGAGGATATCGCTGAGCTGCGCGAGCTCATCGAGCTGCACAAGCAATACACCGGCTCAAGCGTTGCCGAGCGGATATTGGATGCCTGGCCGCGCGTGCTGGGCCAGTTTATCAAGGTCATGCCGACCGACTACAAGCGTGTGCTGCGTGAACGCACCCGGCACGACGAGGAGATGGAGGCTGACTTTCACGAGGATCAGACCGGCATCTACTCGGTAGCGGGCAGCTAGGCCCCGAGATTACAGGCTAGATAGGAAATTATGGGTAAGCCGACGGGATTCATGGAGTATCCGCGCAAGAGCGTGCCGTACAGGAACGCGGACGAGCGCCTGGGCGATTTCGACGAGATCTATACGCCAGCCTCGGCCGAGGACCTGAAAATCCAGGGCGCGCGTTGCATGGATTGCGGTGTGCCGTTCTGTCAGTCCGATCACGGCTGTCCGATCGACAACTTGATTCCTGAGTGGAACGATCTCGTCTATCAGGGCCGTTGGCGCGAGGCGCTCGATCGTTTGCATCGGACGAACAACTTTCCGGAGTTCACCGGCCGAACCTGTCCGGCGCCATGCGAAGGCGCCTGTGTGCTGGGGATCACCGATCCGGCCGTGACGATAAAAAATATCGAGAATGCAATTATCGATCGCGGTTTCGCCGAGGGGTGGGTACGCCATGAGGCGCCGACGTATCGGACTGGCAAGAAAGTCGCGATCGTCGGGTCCGGTCCGGCCGGCCTCGCCGCGGCCGATCAGCTCAACCGCGCTGGCCACGAGGTGACCGTCTACGAGCGCGCTGATCGAATCGGCGGGCTATTGATGTATGGCATCCCGAACATGAAGCTCGACAAGGCACTCGTCGACCGGCGCGTCAATCTCATGCGAGAGGTCGGTATCGAGTTCGTCGTGAACGCCGACGTCGGCCGTACGCTCGACGCAGCCGAGCTGCGCGCGGGCGTCGACGCCGTACTGCTCGCAACGGGTGCAACCCGCCCGCGCGAGCTGACCGTTCCGGGCCGCGAGCTTGGCGGCGTCCATCTAGCCATGGAATATTTGACGGCAAACACGCGCAGCCTCCTCGACAGCAAGCTCGCGGATAAGCGCTACATCGACGCGAAGGACAAGAACGTCGTCGTAATCGGTGGCGGTGACACGGGCGCTGATTGTATCGGCACCGCCTTGCGGCACGGCTGCCGGTCGATCGCAAACCTCGAGTTGCTCGCGCAGCCGCCGGCCGAAAGGGCTGCTGATAACCCGTGGCCAACTTGGCCGAAGATCTACCGTACCGACTATGCGCACCAGGAGGCGATCGCGAAATTCAGCGCCGACCCGCGCGCTTTCGGCATCGTAACGAAGCGGCTCATCGAGGATGGCCGAGGCGGCGTCAGCGGTCTCGATGCCGTTCGGGTAGAGTGGAAGCCGTCGCGCGGCAAGCTCGAGATGAGTGAGGTTGCCGGTAGTCAGCAGCGCTGGGAGGCTGACCTCGTGCTGCTCGCGATGGGTTTCGTCGGGCCGGAGAGCTACGTCGCCGAGGCGCTTGGAATCACGCTCGACGCACGCTCCAACTACGCGGCCGAGCACGGAGTTTTCGCCACGGATGTGGATGGTGTGTTTGCGGCCGGTGACTGTCGCCGCGGCCAGTCGCTCGTCGTCTGGGCCATAAACGAAGGCCGCGGGGCCGCACGTTGCATCGATACCTTCCTCAGCGGATCTAGCCGCCTTCCGGCGCCGGGCGTCAGCCTGGGCGCTGCAGCGCCTTAAGTCCGCAGTCCCAGCCCGAGGCCCGCATTGATGAGCGCGACCGCCCATATCGACCCCCGTCGCGCCTTGCCGGGACGCCCCGAGCCGCTCGAGGTGGCTGGCACGCATTTCGTCAATCGCCACCCGATAAAGCCGCCGTTTCCGGATGGCATGCAGCTGGCTATGTTTGCGATGGGTTGCTTCTGGGGCGCGGAGCGGCGCTATTGGAAGCTGCCAGGCGTGTACTCGACCGCTGTGGGCTATGCGGGCGGGTTGACGCTAAATCCGACTTACCAGGAGGTATGCTCTGGGCGAACGGGTCATACGGAGACCGTGCTGATCGTCTTCGATCCGGACGTGGTCAGCTACGCGGAGCTCTTAAAGCAGTTTTGGGAGTCGCACAATCCAACGCAGGGCATGCGCCAGGGTGCGGACGTTGGGACTCAGTATCGTTCGGCCATCTTCGTCTATGACGAAGCACAGCGGAAGCAGGCGCTAGAAAGCCGGGATGCCTATCAGGCGGCCCTCGCCGCCGCGGGTCATGGTGCGATCACGACCGAAATCGACTCCGCGCCCGAGTTCTATTACGCGGAGACTTATCACCAGCAGTATCTAGCAAAAAATCCTGCCGGTTACTGCGGTCTGGGTGGCACCGGCGTCAGCTGTTAGCTTGCTCTGGGTAAACTCACCGTAAATACGACGCCACTACCGTCCGGCAGGTCTTCGGCGTCTGCCTTGCCGCCGTGAAACTCCACGATCAGGGCGACGACGTATAGCCCGAGCCCAAGGTGGCCGCGGTGGTTTCCCTCGGCGCGGACCGACACGAGCGAGTCGAACAGGGATGCCCGCATGGCCGCCGGCAACCGGGGCCCCTCATTGCTGATCGAGAGCTTAAGGTCCTCCCCCGAAGTCGATAGCGTGACGGCAATGGCCGATTCACTCACGCTGAAGCTCACGGCGTTGTCGATGAGCTTGTCGAGCATCTGCGCGATGAGCTCCGGCGAGCCGAGCATCTCGCTCGAGCCGGCGTCGCTCGAAAAAGTTAACTCCCTGTCGCGATACAGATCGCGATAGCCCTCGACACAGCCGCGCACGACGGCAGCGAGCTCGAATTGCTCCCGGCTCATTGCTGTCACGGCCTGTTCGAGTGCTGTCGCCTCGCTCATCGTCGCGAGTATCGAGTCCAGGCGATCGGCGCCTTCGCGCACGCGAGCGAGATACGGTGCCGAGCTCGCATCGTGTGGCTCGCGGTCGAGATTGTCGAGAGAAGTTGTCACGACCGCGAGTGGCGTTCGCAGCTCGTGGGCGAGCTTGCCTTGCAAGGTCGTGAGGTACTGCGTGTGGTCTCGCAGCTTTCCTAGCAACGCTGTGAAGCTGCGCGCGAGGTCGCCAATTTCATCGCGCGCGTCGCGGCCTGGCAGCTTTGGATCGATTTCGCCTTTCGGGCCCATTGCCGTATCGGCTGCCCGGGCGAGCCGGCGCACCCGGATCGAGAGGTAGGTTGCATAGCTCAACAGGCCGAGCGCCACGAGCAGGCTTGCAACCAGTGCAAAGCTCATGAGCTCGACGAGCGCGTCATTCGTGAGCGTCAGAATAGAGTCGCTGCCCTGCTCGAGAACGACGGCGCCGATGTTGCCAGTGTCGTTGTAGATCGGTGCGACGGCGACGACGACGGCGCTCGCCGCGGTGCCCCGCGCATACCAGGCCACGCCGCCCGTGCCGGACATGGCGGCTCGCAACGCCGAGTCGCCCATATAACCTGGTGGCTGCTCGAGCTCGGCGTAGGCAGGATCCCCGTGCGCGAGTATCAATCCAAGGATCCGCTCGAGGAGCCCAATCGATTCGTTGCGGGAGAAGAATTGCTCGAGCGGATCGATCGCGCCGCCATCGAACATTACCCATCCGTCCCGGTCGACGACGCGCAAACGCTTGCCGGCTTGCTCGAATCGGCGGGATTGAAGATCGACCGCAGCCGGTCGGTAGATCAGCCGCTCTGGCGCCAGTGCGTCGGCTGGCCACGAGCGGACCATCGTCACCGAATAGTCCGACCCGGTCGAAGGCTCCGAGCCGTCCGTGGCGGGATCCACATCGATGAGCGCGAGACCGAGGCGAGCGCCAACGAGATCGAGGGGTAGCCGGATCTCGACTGCGTAGCCGCGGTCCGTCTCTCTCCAGTATGCAAGCCCTCGATTTTCAAAATGCCCGCTCGGTGTGAACTCTGGCGCGGAAGTAAGCTGAGGCCGCAGGACGCCGGGCGCCGTGGTGTGCAGAAGCAGCCAATCGTTACCGGTTCCGCTCGGCAACAGGACCGCACGGTCGCCGTAAGGAAGCTCCGTCGGCGCGCTCTGATATACGCGCGACGCGTCGTCGACGGAGATGAACAGATACAGCGAACGCTCGTGGATCCCGGCCCAATATCGGCCGCTCGATCCTAGTGCCCGCTCGCTGCCTTCCGCTAAATTCCAATCGTTCTGGTAACCGTCGAGATCGGGTGCAGCCGTGAGGGGATGCGCGTAGATCGTGGTAGCGGGTGTGTTCTCCTGCATCGAGTCGAACACGCTGAGCGCAGACTCTCTGAGTGCCGTGGCGATCGTGTCTGCGCTCGCAAGCAGTGCCTGCTCCAGACCATCGCGTAGCGCCCCCTCGAGTTCTTGGACATAGCGATAGGCAGCCCAGGGCAGCACCAGCGTCAGCAAGCCTAGCCCGAGCAGCTGAACGCGCAACGACATCTAGTCCCCGCCCTTCTCCGCCCAGCGGTACCCCATTCCATAGACCGTCTCGATGCAGTCGAAGGCATCGTCGATGGTCGCGAATTTCGCTCTGATTCGCTTGATCTGGGAGGTCACGGTGCTGTCGTCGAGGACGACGCTGGCAGCCGCCATGAGCTGCTCGCGGTTGCGCACATGGCCGGGATGCTGTGCGAGCGCGTGCACGACCCAGAACTCCGTAACCGTCAGCGGCACTTCGCGGCCGTGCCAGCGCGCACTGAGGCGATCCACGTCGAGCGCGAGGGACCCGCGTTCGAGTAGCTGCGCAGTGGTTACGTCGAGCCTGAGGGCTTCGATCCGACGCAGCAGCGCCGCAACTCGCGCGAGAAGATGCTCAAGCCCGATACGTTTGGTCAGGTAGTCGTCGGCGCCGAGGCGCAAGCCGGAGACAATATCGAGCTCACTCTCTCGGGCGGTCAGGAAAATTATCGGTAGTTGCGCCGAGCGCGCCCTGAGCTCACGGCACAGCTCGAAGCCGCCTTCGACCTCGGCGCCTAGATTGATGTCGATGATCACGAGATCGGGCAGGCGGCTGGCGAAGGCCGCAAGCGCGGCTGGGCGATCGGGATAGCCTCGCGCCCGATAACCGAGTCGCTGCAGCGCCGCGAGATAGTTTTCGCGGATTGCCGCATCGTCCTCGACCACAGCGATGTCCTTTCTCGAGCTGATGCGCCTATCTCCGTCGCGCTATTTCGATCTTACGATCGAGCGTCACCATCGGGTTTAATTGAGCAGGCGCTCGCGGTCGTTCCATAGCCTTAGAATACCTGCAGCGGATATGGCATCGGTTATCCGCCCATCCATGACCCATGCTGCGGCGTCTGCGAGTGGCAGGCGGCGGACCGCAAGATCCTCCGTTGGCTCGAGCTCGGGCTCTCCGAAGCTCAGCCCGGTCGCTAGATAGACGAAGCCAAGCTCGTCCGTGACGCAGTTGGAAGTGTGCAGGCGCATCAGCTCCGCCCAGTGCGTCGCGCTGATGCCGGTCTCCTCCCTCAGCTCGCGCTGGGCCGCAGCCAGAGGCTCTTCCTCCAGCGGCGCGCCGCCCATCGGCAGCTCCCAGGAGTACTCATCGAGCGTGTAGCGGTGTTGTCCTACGAGATACAGGTTGCGCTGTGTGTCGAGCGCTAGAATCCCGACCGCCCGGTTCTTGAAGCAGACCTTGCCATACAGGCTCCGGCCGCCGGACGGGTTCACGACGCGATGCTCCTCGACGCGAATCCACGGGTTGTCGTAAACGATTTCAAAGTCGAGCAGTTGCCAGGCTTGCTTTGGCTCGGTCATGGTTTTATCGCCTTCGTCGGGCCGTCCCGACTCAGTAGGGGATGTTGAATCGCCGGTAGACGCCGGCGACAAGCCACAAGGGGCCGATCATCAGAAACTGCAGGTCTCGGAAGAATGCGGGCCGGCTGCCCTCCTGCCAGTGTCCGACGAACTGGCCCGCCCAGCCGGCGACGAATAGACTCACGGAGATGGCCCACAGCGGCGCGCTGAGTCGGTCGAGCCACGCTACCGTTGCAACGACAGCGATGACGAATGGCAGCGCTCCAAAGGCTAGGCTAATCGACATGATGAAGTAGTAAACGACCGTGGCCAAGAGAAAGACCGTTCCCCAGTTCAAAGCCGGAGTAGCCTCGCGAAATGACTCGGGCACGGGTAGCGACCACAGCAGCCCAACGAGGCTGACGACGATCACTGGCACGCAGATCCAATGAATAGCCTTGTTTGTATCGTCGCGATGATTGCGAGCGTACTCGGCCAACCATTCATCAGTTGTCTTCATCAGTGTTCCTGAGCGGAGCTAACGGTTATCAGCCGTGGTTCACGTTTCGTTCAGCGTATCATTGGCATCATTACGATTAGGTATCAACCTTACCCTAGGAGACCGCGAATTATGGCAACAGAGCATCTGCCCCGGCGAGTCGGACTGCTGTGCCTTTCGGCAGCTGTGGTCATATCCGCCTGCACGACGTTAGACCCCTATACGCGCGAGCAGCAAACCTCGCGCGCCCAGCGCGGCGCCATTATCGGCGCAGTCAGCGGGGCAGTAGCCGGTCTGATCACCGGCGACAATTCGATGGAGCGCAAGAAGCGGGCGTTGGTTGGTGCGGGGCTCGGTGCGATCGCAGGGGGTGCCGTTGGTTCGTATCAAGATCGCCAAGAGTCGCAGCTCCGAGCTCAGCTCGACGGCACCGGCGTCAGCGTGACTCGCATCGGCGATAACATCACGCTAAACATGCCGGGCAACGTCACGTTTGCTACCAACAGCGCGGACCTGAATGCTGGATTCTTCGCGGTCCTCGATTCGGTGGGTCTCGTGGTCAACGAGTTCAACCAGACTGTCATCGAGGTTGCCGGACACACCGATAGCACGGGGACGGACACCTATAACCAGCAGTTGTCGGAAC
Organism: Rhodospirillaceae bacterium; assembly: GCA_024640695.1. GTDB lineage: Bacteria > Pseudomonadota > Gammaproteobacteria > Steroidobacterales > Rariloculaceae > JAHEEM01. Next base: position 16,800 of record JAHEEM010000042.1, read on the forward strand.
GCCGCGCCGCAAGCGTTAGTGCCTATCTGATCTCGCGGCAGGTGCTGCCGGATCGGATTATCCAGGTTGGCATGGGCGAGTCACGACCGATCGCGGACAATACGACGGAGAGCGGCCGCCAGCTCAACCGGCGGGTCGAGCTCACGCTGGTTCCGTTGACTCTGAGCTAGTAGGCAAGCGCAGTTATTGAACGGGCCCTGCCAGCAGCCGCTGCCAGGGCCCGTTTAACTGCTGGGTGCTGGCGCGAAGACTCGCGCCGGTCGGCGGCCCGGCGAGCTAGGCTGGCGAGGCGCTCATGTGCTTGCGAAGCTTGGCAATGGCACTCGATTCGATCTGTCGAATCCGCTCGGCCGACACTTCGAACTCCGCAGCGAGCTCGTGCAGGGTTGCTTTATCCTCCGCGAGCCAGCGACGCGCGACGATGCTGCGGCTACGGTCGTCCAGATCCTCGAGCGCTAGCCCGAGCCGGTCGTGGG
>JAHEEM010000243.1 GCA_024640695.1 Rhodospirillaceae bacterium
TCACCGTCGTGCCCGAATAGATGACGTTCGTCCGGTCCCCTAGGGCGAACTCGGCATGCTCGAGCGCGTCAGTCTGCTTGGCGACCGGGTAAGACTCACCCGTGAGCGAAGCTTCGTCCGTCTGCAGGTTGTGGGCTTCGAGCAGCCGGGCGTCCGCCGGTACCTTGTCCCCGGAGTTGATTGCGATGACGTCGCCCGGGACGAGGTCGCGTGCCGGGATGCTCATCTCCCTGCCGCCGCGTACGACGTTGGCAGTCGGCGCAGTCATCTGCTTCAGCAAAGCGATGGCGCGCTCCGCACGGTACTCCTGCGCGAATCCCAGGAAAATCGCAAAGAGCACGATGACGGCAATCGCGGTCGACTCGACGATATGGCCGAGGGCAGCAGAGAGCGCCGTTGCAATCAGCAAAATTAGAATCAGCGCGCTTTTGAATTGGCCCGCTAGAACCTGCCAAGCCGAGATCTGCTTGCCGGCCGCAAGTTCATTGAGGCCGAATTCTCGCAGACGCAACGTTGCTTCCTTCTCACTCAGACCAGCCGCGGTCGTGTCGAGCTCGCGAAGCAGGTCGTCGCTGGCGAGGGTATGCCAGGCAGGGGGCGTTGCGCTCATTCCTTATTGCATTCGAGTCTATGGGGTGGCTTAGTGCCGGAGATCTAAGGCCTAAGGCAGTCTAATCGATGTCCATTGCGAACGCTGCCGTCGCGCCGGCGACGCGGTGCGCTGGCTTGCTTTTCTGGGCCGGGGCCTGCGTTTGTATGTTGCCGCCTCGGATGGCAGCGGCTCAGGGTTCACTGGTCAGCCACGACGATCCGATCGCGCCCGTCATTCTCGGCGTGACGGGCATCCTGTTCTTCGCAATCGTCGGACGCTTCATCGCGCGCCAGTTCGGTCAGCCCTCAGTGCTCGGTGAGCTTCTGGTCGGGATCATTATCGGCGCAGTCGGTAGCTACTTCGGCTTGGAGCTCGTCATCTTGCTGCGCGAAGGGCCGGCCGTGTTCGATGTGGTCAACCTCTGGCTTGGCGGCGCATCCCTGGAGGCGGTCGCGGTAGACACCTTCGGTGCGACCACCGCCGTCAATCTTCTCGCCGTTCTTCAGGGGCCTAATGGCGGCGTGTACATGCAGGTTGCCCACTCTGTGGACGTTTTCTCACGCTATGGCGTCATTTTTCTGCTCTTTTTTGTCGGGCTGCAGAGTAGCTTGCAGGAGATGGAAAACGTTGGTTACGAGGCGGGTCGGGTCGCGGTCGTCGGCGTGCTATTGCCGTTCATGCTGGGATTTGCCGGCATGCGCCTGCTCGCGCCAGAGATCCCCCTGAGTACCGACATGTTCGTGGCTGCGACCCTGGGCGCTACGAGTGTTGGGATTACCGCCGAAGTCCTGCGCGAACTCGGCCGCGACTCTTCCAGGGAGGGGCAGATTATTCTCGGCGCAGCAGTGATCGACGACATCCTTGGCCTAACGACGCTCACTATCGTGTCGGGCGTAATTTTTTCGGGCGGGCTGGTCCTGGGAAATGTCATGTCAATTATCGTTCTCGCGACCGCCTTCCTCGCCGGCGCCGTGTATCTCGGGCCGTTCATTGTCCGCCAGATGGTTAGGGTGCTCGGCAGGCTCGATATCGTCGAAGCGAAGATATTTACGTCCTTCATGTTCGTCATGGTGCTGGCCTGGTTCGCCAACCTGGCCGGGCTCGCGACGCTCGTAGGTGCTTTCACTGCCGGCCTGATTCTGAATGAGAGCTATTTCAAGGATCTGGATCCCCAAGGCAAGCAGATCAGTATTCGCGAGCTCGTCATGCCGCTAGAGGTCGTGCTCGTACCGATCTTCTTCGTGCTCATGGGGATGCAAGTCAAGCTCGAGAGCTTCGCCAGTATTTCGGTGCTGATTATGGCTGGCGTCCTGGTCATGGCAGCCATGCTCGGCAAGCTTATCAGCGGCTGGGGTGCCGACAAGGCCAATAATCGATGGCTGATAGGACTTGGCATGATGCCGCGCGGCGAAGTCGGTCTGATTTTCGCATCGATCGGCAAGAGCATTGGTGTGATAACCGACGCGCTATTTTCTTCCGTCGTGCTTATGGTTGTCGTGACTACGCTCGTAGCGCCGCCGTTGATCAAGTTAGCGGCGCGCGTCGAGAGCGGTCGGGCCGCCAGCTAGGTGTCTGCGGTGGCGCGAGGGTTCAGCTTGGAAGGTGATGCTTGCCGATCAGGCTTACGGAAGAAGCTTGTGGGCCTTTGTCACCTGGCTCTTCATCGAAGCGTACCTCGGCACCTAACTTGAGGTCCTCCAGTTTCGCGTTCAAGAGACCATTACGGTGAAAGTACACCTCACGCCCATCGGCGGTTGCAATAATGCCGTAGTTGCCGTCCAAATGTAGCTGCGCGACGCGGCCGTGCGGCGGTACCTGGTGCTGCTTGACCTTGCCGCGACGCACGCGCGTGTGGTCTTGCAGTTGCCGGCCGGCGGCGCGAAACGCATCGCGAATCGCGACATAGAGATCCTCGTGACTATGATTTTTTGCTGGGTCGCGGTTTGCGATGATCTCTCCACCGGGCACCTGGATCTCGACGGACACGTGGTAGAGATTGCCTTTGCCATGATGCTTGTGGGGAGCATCGATTCGAACTTGGCAACCGATAATTTTATCGGCGTGACGTTCGAGCTTGGCTGCTTTCTCCCGGACAGCCGCCTCGACTGCCGGGGAGGGGTCCATGTTGTGAATCGTTATCTCAAGTGGGATAGGCATGTTGATCGACCTCCTGGCTCCAGGATAGCCAGCCTGATCCGAGCGGCTATTCGTAATATTGCGTAGTAGGGGGGCGAGATCGCCCTTGGCCAAAATAGCTCAACGGCGAGGCGGCGGTCCAGAGGGCAAATACTGTTCGCTGCGCGCACTCTAGGTGCCTGACGAGTAAGGCTCTAACGGTGGCTTCCGTAGAAGTGCACGAGCGCATCGATATCGGCCGCGCTTAGAGGGGCCATCTTCGCTTCCATCGGGCGCGGTTGCGGTCGGGCCCCCATCTGGTATTCCGTTAATACGTGCTGCAGATAACCCATATGCTGGCCACCGAGGATGCCAGCGTCATCCGCGGGGTCGGTGCCGCCGCGGCGATGGCAGATCTCACAATCCCGGTCATGTATCACTTTGCCTTGAGCAACCTTGGCCGCGTCGGTCTCCTGTTCCGCCGCGACGAAGGGTAGGCCGGCGTAATGCTCGGCAATGCCAGCAATGATGTCTTCGCTGAGCGCGTTGGCGGGACCGCACATCTTTAGCGGCGAGCCGGTCGTGCTCTCACAGCTGCGGTCGCCCTCGCGATAGGCATGGATTGCGTCGTCGAGCACGAGTGCCGAGATGCCGGCGATCGTTGGGACGTCGTTCATCTGGCTGACGCCGTCAGGACCATGGCAGGCTTCGCAGCCTGGAATGAGCGCGTCCAGCTGGGCGCGTGCCACCGGGCTCAGCAGCGCAAACAGACTCAGAGAGGCAACGGCATGCAGCGCTTGTTTCATTTTGGCTTCAACTCCTTCGCGGTCGGCGCGATTAGCTTAATCTAAACGAGGAAGATTAGAGAATAAACAACGCCGCTGATTGCGTAGGTACTTGACACAGTTTGCTCTAACGTCACTGCCTCGATAGGCTAGAGTGGCTGGAAGTGGTGGAGTTGTCTATGGTTGAGTTAATACTGCCAGAGCGCCGAAAAGTCTTGCTCGCGGGCTTGATGCTAGCCGCGTTACTCGTCGGTTGCGAAGGCGGTGACGGTGCGCGTGGGCCCGCCGGACCCTCGGGCCCGATAGGGCCGCCTGGCCCTCCTGCGCCGGTGGCGATTGGTAACGCAAACGAGATCAACGCAAGCATTGCGTCAGTCAGCATCAACTCCGCGCCGATTGTTGAGTTCAGCGTCAGCGATGCGGACGGGCGGCCGGTCATCGGCCTGCCGGCGACGGCCGTTAGCTTCTCGGTCGCTAAGCTCGTGCCCGGCGCAAACGGCGATGCGAGCTATTGGCAGAGCTACCTGACGGCTGAGGAAACCGCTGACGGGCGCGCCCCTGATGTGCTCGCGTCGGCGCTACAGGCCGCCACCGAGAACGGCGCAGCAGGCAGCTTGCAGGATAATAACGACGGGACTTACGTCTATTTTTTCGCGACGGATATCACGGCGCTCCCCAACACGAGCTACGACGCCACGCTCACGCATCGCATGAGCTTCGAGATTCGAGGCTTCGTCCCAGTGCACAACCCGGTGTACACATTCAGGCCGTCCGACCAGGCGACGACGGGGTTGTTTACGCGGGACATCGTCAAGATCGAAAGCTGCAATCGCTGTCATGAGGAGCTCGCACTGCACGGTGAGGCGCGCTTCGAGACGCAGCAATGCGTGCTCTGCCACAACCCCGGCTCGACCGATCAGGACAGCGGCAATACGGTTGATTTCAAGGTCATGATCCATAAGATCCACCGTGGCGAGCTGTTGCCGAGCGTCGAGGCGGGCGGCAGTTACAAGATCTATGGGTTCTTCGAGAGTGAGAATGATTTCTCTCATGTCGTCTTTCCGCAGGACATCCGCAACTGCACGAATTGCCACGACCCGAGCGACCCGGAGACGCCCGATGCCGGGAACTATCTGACGGTGCCGACACGCGAGGCTTGTGGCTCCTGTCATGATGACGTGGATTTCGTGACCGGTACGGGCCACAGCGACGCCAACTTCGCTGCCGCCAATAGCGATTGCACGACCTGTCATAGCACCGATGGTTTCGTCGGCCCCGTCGATGAGTCGCACGCGATTCTGGCGCAGGACGCCGCCGAAGCA
>JAHEEM010000244.1 GCA_024640695.1 Rhodospirillaceae bacterium
GCGACTCATGCGGGATGTTGGGATGGGCTCAGGAACCGAGCGGCCACCGTCCTGACAAAGAGCCGCATCTTACCATCGCCGCGTGGCGGCGAGGCGGGGCAGACGGCGCCGAAGCGCCGTGCCCAGAAGATAACTAGAAGATTAGCAGGCCGCCGTCGGTGAGCTCGTAACGGGTCCCGGTCGTGCTGTCGATGACCTCGAGCGTCTCGGCCGGCGTCAAACCCGCGATGCCATAGAGCGTCTGAGCGCGGGCATTGCTCTCGGCGGCGGCATTCGCAAACCTCAATTCCCGGCCGGTCTCCCGAGCGATCCATGCGAGCAGCTCCGCGAGCCGGTACTCGTCCGCGGAGGGAGCCGTCGCGAGTCCCTCGACCCACTGCCATTCGGCGCCGCTCGTTGCGATCGTGCTTCGCACTGGTTCGTTGCTGTTCTCGCTGATCAACAACTGCTCGCCGGCCTCGCCGAGATACTCGGCGTCGGCAGCGCGCGCGTCGCGAAATCCGACCGCACCTTCGCGAACCCTGATACGGACGTTGTTGGTGCCGACACGAACCTCGTACTGCGTGCCGCGGTGCCAGACCCTGCCGAACGGTGTGTCGATTTGGAGTGCTGCGGATGATTCTCCGCTCGTGCCCGAGTCGAGATAGACGGTGCCGCGGCGGACCTCGATGCTGTCGTCCGAAGCCATGAGCAGCTCGGATCCGGAATTGACGCGCAGGACGAGGCCGTTGTCGAGTGTGAGCGACGCGGCGCCATCGCTGCCGGTCGTCACGGTATCGCCCGAGCGAATCACGGTTGCGGCGGCCGTCAATGGGCTAGGAGTCAAAGCATCGCCGTCGATGACCGTAGCTGTGCCGATGGTCTTGGTTACACTCGCAAGCTCGACCCGGATCTGGGGCGCCGGGCTCTGGGCGACGTAAAGCACCACGACCGCGAGCGCGACTGCGGCCGCGACCGGCAGACCGCGCAGGAACCAGGCGTTGAGGCCCAGGCTCCAGGAACGCCGAGGCTCGCTACGCGGCAGCTGCTTCGCTGTGCTTCCAGCAAAGTTGTTGCGCCACTCCCCGTGCGCCGCACGGTAGATTCGTGATCGGGCCTCGTCGGAGGCGGTCGGACCACGCCCTGCCGCGCGGAGCAAGCGCGCGATCGAGGCTTCGTCGTTGTGATCGTGTTCCCTGTTACTCATAGCTGATTACCTGACTATTGTCCTACTAGCCCCTCTAGAAGCTCCTCGTTACCCACTGCCGCGAACCCGTCCTTAAAAGCGACACGGGCTCTAGCGAGCAGAGATTCGACCGCCTTTGGGCCGATCTCCATTGCTACGGCAATCTCCTTGACCGACAGACCCTGAATGTACTTGAGCTCGAGAACGGTGCCATAACGGCCCGGCAGGTGATCCAGCACCGCGTGCACGAGTCGATAGATCTGATCACCGACGAGGTTCTGCTGCGGATCGTTGGCGGGCAGTGCCGACAAGGATTCGAGCGCCGCCCGAATCTCGTCGTTGTCCTCGAACGGCACCACCTCGCCTTTGATCTGATCCTTCGCCCTGAAGGTATCGGCGATCATGTTTCGGCATATCTGGCAGAGCCAAGTAAACAAAGCGGCTTCTCCTCTATATAAGCCGATTTTCTGCATTGCACGAATCAAGGTCTGTTGAACGACGTCCTCCGCGGTATAGGTGTCCTGGCCGACCCGGGTCAGGGCAAACCGATACAAACGGTCGAAGAACCGGTTGAAAAAGTCATCGAACGCTCGCTGCTCGCCTGCAACCATCCGTTGAACCAAGCGCTGGTCGTCGTCCAAATCCATCCGCCGTTCTTCATCGCTTTGATATTTAGACACCTGATTTCCTAGAAATCATTCGTTATTGGCCGGAGGGCCCTTGGGGAGCGCAATTTGGGCTTGGCAGCCGGGTCCAGCGCCCCTGCCGTGCTGCGAGCGGCGGAGGGCCGAAAGAGGCTGCGCGGGGCTGGTTCGGTTGGATTCGCGCACCTCGAGCATTTTTGCCGATACTTTCTCGATTCGCCAGGATTCGGCTCGGAGTGCTAGGCATTTTTCGGGCATGCCGATCCGCGTAACGCCGCCGGGTGGTGATTGCTGTGCTTCTGAGAGGGCGTTCGCCGTGGTTTTATGTTCAGCGTGCGACGGCGCGCTCAGTTGAACGAGAGACGCAATGTCTGAGCTGCCATACGGCGGCCGCCGGGTTCAGTCTCGGCCTCGAGCTCGCCCCGGTCAATGATGCTCTGACTTGCCCCGCGACGGGCGCAACGGCGAACCAGCTCGAGACGCACGGCGCTGCTCGGCAACGCCGCAGTGCTGCCGTCGTTACCGGATCCGATCGAAACGAGCGGGACATTGGACGAACGCCACCGCGCGTATTTGCATACGAACTGGGCGCAGTGTCGCCGGCCGGGGGCGACCTCCGTGGATATAGATCTACGTTTTGCGGCGGCTATCGCCGCCACGGCGGCTCGTGGCATTGCGCCACAGCGGGGCGATCCCGGAATCGTCAATGCTCTGATCGTCGCGCCGGGAAGTCCAGACCAATCGATGCTTCTCGAACGGCTCAGCCGTCGCGGTGACCCTGCCGGCATGCCACCGTTGGCCTCGTCGCTGCCCGATACCCAGGGCATAAACCTGATTCGTAGCTGGATCGCCAGCCTCGTGAGCTGTTAGCCATTGGAGCTTGGACTTGTGCAGCTTCATTGTGAGCTGCGTGCGCCAGGCGCAGCGCGTCCCGCGGCGTATTGCGCGGCTGTTGAAGTCCCTTGTCGCATGCGCTCGGAGCCTCCGTGGGTGAGCCTGATCGCCGGGCGCCGACCTTAGACGGCGCCCCTCACATTAGGGTTAGCAAGTACCGTACCAAGCCGGGTAGACCGTTATATTTCAGTCACTTAAGAGCGACCTCGTGTGGACGCTGCACCCGCCTGTCAAGAAATCCGGCAGTGTTGTGACATAACGTTGCAGCGCGGTGCGCCTTGGAGAGCGCGCCTAGCAGAAGGCATAGTATGGGTGTGTGACGATGCGCGATCGCGGCAACCGAACCGGAGTCAATCTGATGCCAGCCAAGCTGAGGATCATCGCCTGTTGTGCGGCGGTGTTGATCGGCTGCAACGCAGCCGAGCAAGGCGTGCGCGCGCAGGACGCATTCTCGATCGCAGCCGTCGCACGGTTCGACGCGCCGTGGGCGATGACCTTCCTGCCCGACGGGCGGCTGCTCGTCAGCGAGAAACGCGGCGCGCTCAAGCTCTACGATCCAACTGGACCTGCCGGAGAGATTCATGGCGTGCCCACGGTGAGCTACGGCGGCCAAGGCGGCTTCGGCGACGTTATCCTGCATCCGGAGTTCATGAGCAACGGTCTCGTCTACATCAGCTACGCTGAAGCCGGCGAGCGCGGCATGAGCGGCGCGGCCGTCGCGCGCGCGCGCCTCGTGCTCGACGGTAACGACGGCGCGCTCGAAGATTTGGAGGTCATCTGGCGGCAGGTCCCGAAGGTCTCGGGCCAGGGCCATTTTGGCCATCGCCTCGCGTTCGGACCCGAAGGGTTCCTATGGATCAGCTCGGGCGAGCGCCAGAAGTTCGATCCCGCGCAGGACATGAGAGCCAACCTCGGCAAGATCGTGCGGCTCAATGACGACGGCTCGGTGCCAACCGACAATCCATTCGCTGATCGCGGCGGCGTGACCGCGCAGATTTGGTCGCTCGGGCACCGCAACCCGCTCGGTCTCGCCTTCGATTTCGAGAACCGTCTCTGGAACGTCGAGATGGGTCCCCGCGGCGGCGATGAGCTCAACATCGTCGAGCGCGGCGCAAACTACGGTTACCCGCTCGTCTCGAACGGCCGGCATTACAGCGGCCTGCCGATTCCCGATCACGATACGCGCCCGGATCTGCACCCGCCGGCCGTGAACTGGAATCCCGTGATCTCGCCGTCGAGCCTGATCTTCTATGATGGCAGTGAGTTTCCGGCGTGGCGAGGCGACGCGTTCATCGGCGGGCTGTCCTCGCAGTCGCTCGTTCGCATCGAGTTCGACGGCGTCTCGGCCCGAGAGGCAGAGCGCTTCGCGATGGGCGAGCGCATCCGCGAGGTCGAGCAGGGTCCCGACGGCGCCATTTGGTTGCTCGAGGACCAGCGCGGCGACGCCGGCGGACGGTTGTTGCGGCTGACCGCACACAATTGACCCGGCTGCCTTACTGTCCGAGCCCGCTGGCGCTGGCAGCGGCAACTGCGGATACAGATCTGCACCCCGCTCTGGCACAGTTGTCGAGTGAAGCCTTGTCCTTGCGAGCCTTGATGCACGATGTTCGGTGACTTCGATTTCTGGCGCATGCTGGCCGGCATCGGCCTGTTCCTGTATGCGATGGCCCAGCTCGAGGGTGCGCTGCAGGCCATCGGCGGGCGGTCTCTGGCGGAGTTTCTGCGTAGGCATACGGGGACACCGGTTCAATCGGTCCTCAGCGGCACGATCGCAACGGCGATTCTGCAGAGCAGCTCCGTCGTCGGCCTCATGGTGCTCGCTTTCGTCGGTGCGGGCCTGCTGTCGCTCAAGAATGCGCTCGGTATCGTGTTCGGCTCGAATCTCGGCACGACGTTCACGGGCTGGATCGTCGCGACGCTCGGCTTCAAGTTCGAGATCATCGAGCTTGCCCTGCCGTTGATCGGTGGCGGCGCGCTGCTGTTCGTGGCGACACGCACGACGGCCGGCAGCGTCGGCCGGTTCCTGCTTGGCCTGGGGTTCCTGCTGCTCGGCATGCAATTCATGAAGGACAGTGTTGCCTCGCTCGGTGAGGCGTTCGACATCGCGC
>JAHEEM010000043.1 GCA_024640695.1 Rhodospirillaceae bacterium
CCGTAAACGTAAACTCACCGTCGGCATTCATGTCCATGCTAAACGACAGCCAAGCGGCGCCGGTGCTATCAGCCATTGCTGGACCCTCTCCTGGGCCCCCATTAGAAGCCAAAAGCCGGCGCTGAGGCTGTCAATTTCGTCCCAGTTCCGGTCCTGGAAAGATCACCGTTGCCGTCATTCAGCCTCGCTGAATTAATACTTTTCCTTCGCTCAAACAACGGCTTGCGTGCAGAAGGCATCGATTCGACAAGCTCTGGCCCGCCGAGCGGTAACGCCGCGCTCGAGCGCCTAGGTGACACGCGTCTTCGGCTGATACGAAGCACGCTTGGGCAGGGCCGGCCAGGCGAATAGCCCAACCGAATGATTCTGCAGCCTGCCGGCGTCTAACCCCACGAGTTTGTTGGCTGGCCCAGCAGCTGCCCTAGGGGTATGCGCGGTCGGGGCACCCACCAGACCATGCCGCATTTGCTGTCCAGCTAAACAGCCGATGCCCACAGTGATTGCAGCGACGAGCATCGGGGAGATCGCCATCGTGCGTGAGAGTAAGGATGTGATGGACCGCAGCGAGAGCCGGCCTGAAAAGAAGGGCATCGGCATGATCCCCGCGATTCTCGCAATCTCGCTGTTCATACTCTGCTTCGACAATAACCAGTTCTGGTGGATCGTCGGCAACACGGTATCGGCGACGGAGAATCCGCGCCTCGTGTCTCTCGTGATGTTTCTGATCCTCTTCGGGGGCCTCAACATCACCCTCGCGCTCTCATTCGGCAGGCGCTACTTTAAAGTCACCGCAGCCGGTCTGTTATTGATCTCCGCGGTCGTCGGCTTTTACATGACGGAGTTCGGCGTAGCGATCGATACCTCGATCATCCGTAGCGTCATCGAGACGGATGCCCGCGAGGCCTCGACCCTGCTGTCGGGAGCATTTTTCTGGAACGTTTTCCTCTACGGCGTGCTGCCCGCGATCGTGGTGCTGCTCGCCCCATTGAAGCAACAGACCTGGAAAGCAGACCTCGCCTCCAAGGCGACGCTCATCGTGCTCAGTATCGTTGCTCCCGCCGTGGCTATCTATGCGAACTATCTCGAGTTCTCCTTTTATGCCCAAGCCAACCGCCACGTCCGCTTGTTCATGAACCCCCTATACCCTGTCTATGCAACTGGGCAATACCTCGGCGAAATTTTTCAGACCAGCACTGCGACCCAAATGACTCTGGCATCGGGGGCTTCTCGAGTCGCTCATGCCGAAGCAGCCAAGCCACTGGCTGTCGTGCTCGTGCTCGGTGAAACGGCGCGCGCGGACCATTGGACCTTTAACGGCTACGAGCGCGATACGAACCGGTTTACCTCCGGCTACGACGTCGTCAACTTCCCGAACGTGACCTCCTGCGGGACTTCGACCGCTGACTCCCTGCCCTGCATCTTTTCACCGCTCGCGCGCACGGATTTCAGCCACGTCGCGGCCGCGAGTCAGGAAAACTTACTAGCACTAGCCGAACGGATGTCCATCGACGTGCTATGGGTCGATAACAGTACGGGCTGCAAGGCTATCTGCGCCGATGAGGACTTCGTATCCATCGCTGGCGCTGACGACCCGGAGCTGTGCGATGCACATGGGTGCTACGACGAGCTGCTGCTTCGAGAAATTGAGCGCGCGCTTCCGGACAGCACGCATGACACGTTCGTCGTGCTGCATCAACGCGGCAGCCACGGGCCTACCTACTACCAGAACACGCCAGCGTCAGCGAAGCAGTTCCTACCCGAGTGCACGCTCGATACGTTTCGGGACTGCGACGACGAGTCGCTAAAAAATGCCTACGACAATACGATCTTGTATGGCGATCTCGTTCTTGCGGGCCTCATCGATACCTTGACGACCCTGCAAGCCACCCATGACGTGGCCCTGCTCTATGTGTCCGATCATGGCGAATCATTGGGTGAGAACGGGCTCTATTTGCACGGTTTCCCCTACATCCTTGCGCCAGAGAGCCAGAAGCGCGTACCGATGCTTTTCTGGGCCTCGCAGGGCTTCTACGAGCGTAGTCATATCGATCGGGCCTGCCTCGAGGCCGAGAGCAGCCAGCCCTACTCGCACGATTCTATCTTTCACACTTCGCTCGGGCTCCTGGAGGTTAGCACCGACAGCTACCGCCATGATCTCGACGCGCTGGGAGGCTGTCGCTTCCCTCAGTTCCTCAGCATGGCGATGGAATCAGGAGAAGACCTCTCGCCGACGAACGGCGAGCGTATGAACTAGACCCAAGCGGGAACGGCTAGCCTGGAGCCTACTCGCGTTTGCTCGTAGCAACGAGTTGCGCTCACCTTCCCGTTGGCTATGGCAGGAGACCCCAACGCGCCCGCTGCTGACGCGCATCGACATGTAAAAACGGCCCATGCACGGCATTGCTACGATAAACGCCGAGGCCACCGCGCAGCATGGCGAGCTTCGGTTCTCTGAACAGCCGATCCGCAATCTCGTATAGATGCTGCGCGTCGCGGTAGTCTAATCGGCCATCTCGATTGAGATCATCCATTACGTCGTCGCGTGGTGAGACGTCGAGATAGATGTCTGCTGCGCCACCGAACACATGGCGGCTGTACGGAACGTTATTGATGGCGGCATTGTAGTACGGCGTCCGATAGCCGCTCATGATCGTAAATGTGTCCGCCGCGATTCCTTCCCGGTTGACTTGCTCCAGAAGTAGCTCGAGCTTTAGCAGCAGCTGCTCTCGTAGAACGAGATACTTCGGGTAATCGCCAGACTGCTTGGAAGGAAACTGCGAGAGCGTGAAATGCGGCGATAGCTGAAGATCGGCATTATCCTTCGTGAGCTCAATAAATCCGTCCGGCGGCAGATAGAGCGCATTGCCATTGAGGGGCTTCTCAGGATAGGCGCCTAGGCGGTAACCATTTATATGTTGATCGACGATGCTCGCGCTCGGGATGAGAACGACAACGTTAAGCTCGATTCGATCCGCACCGCTTGCGATATCCACAGTAGTGATGCCTGGCGCACTAGGCGCTTGCCAGCGCCAGCCCGCTGCTGACGGCTGAGCATGCCCCCCTGCGCCAACGTTTACGGCTAAGGCCTGCGCACCTCCGGAATCGACGGGGCTGATTTCGAGGACCTCGCCCGGTAGCGCATAAATGGCGAATACTCGATACGGAATCTCCAGGTCGTTGACGCGAATCGGTGACTTCAATCGTCCTGCCTCGAACGCCGGCGCTCTAGACGGCGTGACGGCCAGCAGCAGCACGAGCGTTAAACCGGGCCAGAAGGCCCGCCCACTGGCATCACGTAGGAGGTAACTCACGAAGCTCGCGCAATACCGGCTCATCTCGCCCATATATATCATCCGTGAAGTGAAGTTGCCCGTCGATGCGATCGACCCATGCTGTCCAGTACTGCAAATGCACCGGGACCTGCCTGCTCAGTCTAACTGTCTGCTCCATACCTGACGCTCTGACCGTTTCGATTGCCGCTCGGGTCCAATTTGTCTGGTCATTTAGAAGCAACTCCGCCAAATCGAGCGGCGCCTGGAGCCGAATACAACCGGAACTAAATGCCCTCGCATCTCTGGCGAACAGGTCTCGCGACGGCGTGTCGTGCAGGTAGACTGAAAACTTGTTCGGGAACATGAATTTGATCGCGCCGAGCGCATTGAACGGGCCCGGCTTCTGCCGCAGCCGATAGGGGAAGTTCCGCGCCGTCACGGCGGTCCAGTCGACAGTTGCCGGGTCGATTTTCCGCTCCTGCTCCCCCCATCCCTGCAGTAGGTCATAGCCTTGTGCGGCAAGATAGCTCGGGTCTGCCTTGATCAAAGGTAGCTTGTCCTTAGCGGCTATGCTCGGCGGGACCTCCCAGTAGGGGTTTATAACGAGATAGCTGATGCGGTCGGAAAAGACGGGGGTCCGCCGGTATGGCTGGCCAACGACGACGCGCATTTCCAGTATAGAGCGGTCGTCCTCGATGACGTCCAACCTAAAATTGGCGATGTTGACGAGGACGTAGTACCTACCCAAGTCCTCCGGTAACCACCGCCACCTCTCGAGATTGACGATAATCTGATCGATCCGCTCCTGTATAGATACGTTCATCGCGCGCTGCGTAGCCGGCCCGACGACCGCGTCGCCCCCGAGACCATGGCGACGCTGAAACAACCGTACCGCTTGCGCAACATCGGCATCGAAGTTGCCATGGATACCTGCACTATCCAGGTCGCCAGACGCGGCGAGGCGGCGGATCAGTGCCGCGACTCGATCACCTTCATCGCCCTCTCTGAGCGCGGATCCGACCGGAACCTCAGGCCAGGCACCCATATCCCGTTGCTGCCTGAGACTAGCCAAGCGCTCAACCAGCGCATGATACGCATCATCGGCTGGAAGCAACGCTTCCAATATGGGCCCCGGATCTTCCTGACTGCTCGCCTGCTCGAGCAACGGGCCGAGCGGACGATGGCGCCGGTTGGCGACCCACTCCGGATCCAGTGTTTCAGGATTGAGTCGCCCAGCCAGGAGATGCGAACCCACCATGAGAAACGCATCCGTAAGAGCAAGCTCGAGGTCCACGATCGCACCGATGCGATCCGTCTCGTCCAGCTCCTGGATGACCGTGAGGTGGTAGTCCTGGGGTCTGAGTCCATGCTTCGCCGGCACCGTGCCTAGCCAGGCTGCCAGCGCAACGCCGCGCGGCGCTAAACCATCTTCGTCGACCCAGATCGGCTGATAGGCGCGCTCCGGATAGAACTGGCGCGTGGTCTCGCGCGCGTAGATCCGCTCATCCATGACCTCGAGGCTCTGGGTCAAGACACCCGATTCGATTCGGGCACGCAACCGTGATTCGAGCACCGTCTCTGCAGCGGCTTGGCTGATGCCGCTCGCGAGCGCGAAAAGCAAAAATAATAGTGACTTCATTACGCAGCGATGCATTGACTCATGCCCTCCCGCACTTCGACGGCCCATACCGCATCAGTATAAATCGCGGTGACTGTGGTCGTCGCAGCTTTGCTGTCGATTGGCTCACAGTCCTGCGCGAACAACATCGATTTGATACTCTCCTAACCGAAGCCGCCGATTCTTAGCTTGAATTCGACGCGGAATCTGACAGAGACCTCGCAGTTACCATGCCAACGAGTCTGCTACGCTATCTCGACGCGCTCGAGCCGCGGCCCATCAAGAACCTCGCGGAGTACCTGTCCGGTCTGACCGCAGGGCGTCTCTGGCTCAAAGTGCTGATTGGCATGGCGCTAGGTCTCCTGACCGGCGCTGCCCTGGGGCCAAGCGCCGGGCTTGTCGCACCCGACACGGGCTCTTTGATCGGCAACTGGCTCGCGCTGCCGGGAATGCTGTTCCTCGCGGCCGTGCAGATGATCGTCATTCCACTGGTCTTCGCCTCGATCATCCTCGGCCTCGCCTCGAGCGAGAATGTGGAGCAACTTCGCCGCCTCGGGCTCATCGTCGTGCTCTATTTCGTCGTAACCACGGCGTTCGCAGCTGCCATCGGGCTGTGGATCGGCGCTGTCTTGGAGCCCGGCAGTGGTCTGGCTGAAAATCTCATAGAGCAAGTTTCCGTTGCGGACGCACCCGCACCGATGACCCCACCAAATCTCGAGGAAATTCCCGAGACCATTGTTCGTCTCCTCCCTGGAAATCCGCTCGGATCAATGGTCGAAGGCGAGATGTTGCAGGTGGTGATCTTCGCAATTATCGTCGGGATTGCTCTGGTCGCTCTGACACCTGCGCAGTCCAAACCGCTACTGGATCTCTTGATGTCATTGCAGCACGTCTGTATGACGATTGTCCGCTGGGCCATGCGTTTGGCGCCCCTTGCCGTTTTCGGGCTCATGGCTCGACTGACGAGCCAGCTCGGGCTCAATGCGTTGCTGGGAATGGCCTATTACGTCGCAACCGTGCTGATGGGACTGGGAGTGCTGCTGCTGCTATACCTGGGTCTCGTGTGGTCATTGGCTGGCCAAACGCCGGGCTCTTTTCTGAGAGCGACTCGAGAGCTTCTGTTGCTCGCCTTCTCGACGTCGAGTTCAGCGGCCGTCATGCCGTTATCCATCAAGACTGCCGAGGAGAAACTCGGCGTGCGAACCTCGGTGGCTCAGTTCGTCATACCACTAGGCGCAACCATCAATATGAATGGCACCGCCCTCTATCAGGGAGTCGCGGCCATGTTTCTGGCGCAAGTCTACGGCATCGACATCAGTCTGGGCGGCATGGCACTGATCGTCGCCATGGCCGTGGGCGCCTCGATTGGCTCGCCGGCGACGCCTGGAGTAGGCATCGTCATTCTGGGCATGGTGTTAACTTCGGTCGGAATCCCAGCCGAAAGTGTCGCGCTTTTAATCGGAGTCGACCGTATTCTCGATATGAGCCGCACGGCGATCAATGTTGCCGGTGACGTGGTCGCGAGCAAGATCATGGATCGCTGGATAGGCGACTCATCCGCGCCCGCGCACGGCCCTGTCGGGTGACGTGCGCTGCCTAAGGTGCTGGCTGTTTAGAACCGGAAGCAGCGCAACTAGCGTGCCCATCCGCAGCAGCGCGGACCGTGCCAGATAAGGTGTAATGCCTAACAGCTCATTGATCATGATCGCATCCTCCTGTCGTGCTTCTTCGCTCCCCGGCGGACCCAGCGCTCATGCAAAGAGGATGGACAGCGAACCAATTGGTTCGAGACTGGCAACCCCGCTGTCATAGAGACTTCCTTAGACCGGTGGCTTTGCGACCCCCTCTTTCGAGGGGTGTGCCTTTTCAGATCGAAGAGCTTGGACCGGCACGTTCAGAGTATCCAGAACAGTGAATCGCCAGATTAACCAGATTCGGGCGAGCACGACGCAATCTATGGAAGAGCAGAGCTTCGATCCGTGCAGGTAAGGCGTGTGCATGCGACCGGCGCGCGGATTCGCGGCAACTTGAGCTATTCGATCCCCTAAGCGCGGCGAACCGGTCGGCACATACTTATTTCAGCGTAACGCCGCTCTCGTAGATAGTAGGAAAATTGCTGCAGCCAACTCGATGCCCGCTATCCATGCAGCCTGGGCGAGTCCCTCGACACCGGTCAGCCGTGAAATCACGCAGCCACTTCAGCGGTGCTCCGTAATGAAACGGCCGAGCAAGGCAAACTCAGCCGACCGCGCGCTCCCCTTGCGCCAGGCGAGCCCGATCGTTCGATGGCTCGACGCGCTCAGAGCGCGCGTCTTGATGCGAGTGCGCTTGAGCAAGTCCGAGCGCACGGCCATTTCAGGCAGATAGGTGATTCCCAGGTCGGCGTCCACCATCTCGACAAGAGTCAACAAGCTGGTCGCACTGACCGGACTCAGCTTCTCCGTATTCCGCAGCCGGCATGCGTCGAGCGCGTGCCCGCGCAGACAATGGCCGTCCGCGAGCAGCAGGACCGTTTCCGGCTGCAACCGGCCGAGGCGATAGTGGTCGGGGTCGACGAGCCGAGTATTCTCCCGATAGGCCAACAGAAACGGGTCTTCGAACAAGGACAGGGTCTCGGTGCCACGCAGCTCGAAGGGCAGCGCGAGTAGCCCAACGTCCAGCTCCCCACCTAACAGCATCTCGTGCAGGGGCGCGGTTTGGACCTCTGTCAGCAGCAGGCGCAGCTTCGGATGCTTTCGACGCAGACTTGGCAACAACCGCGGCAGCAAAAATGGCGCAATCGTGGGGATGACCCCGAGCCTCAGATCGCCCTCGAGGGGCTTGCGTTCACCCCGAGCGGTGACGACAAGCTGCTCGATTCCCGCCAAACACTCCCGTGCACGGCCAGCGATCTCCTGGCCTACGGCGGTGATCGTTACTTGGCGGTTAGTCCGATCGACAAGACGATGCCCGAGCACACTCTCGAGCTCCTTGATTGCGGCGCTGAACGCAGATTGCGAGACGAACGAGGCCGCGGCAGCCTTGCCAAAATGCTCGTGCTCGACCAGCGCCACGAAGTAGCGCAACTGCTTGACGGTCGGCAGGTTCATCGTTCGATTTTATCACTTATTGTGATCTATACAATCTGTTTTATCTCTAATTAGACAGAGTCTAAGCTACTCCTTCTCTGAGAAACTACGCCGATAGGCAAGGAAATCAAGATGAAAATCGAGATTGGGATCGACGATGCGGACCGCGAAGCGATTGCGGGCGACCTTTCCAGGCTGCTGGCGGATAGCTACACGCTATACCTCAAGACCCATAACTTCCACTGGAACGTTACTGGCCCCCTATTCAATACCCTGCATACGATGTTCGAGACCCAGTATACCGAGCTCGCTGCAGCGGTCGATGAGATTGCCGAGCGTATCCGTGCCCTAGGCGTCAAGGCGCCGGGCTCCTATAAGGAGTTCGCTACGCTGGCAGCGGTGAAAGAAGCCGTCGGCGGCGAATCTGCCGAGGAGATGATTAGATCGCTTGTGATTGGACAGGAGACGGTCGTTAGAACCGCACGCGGGGCGTTCGCGGCTGCAGAACGGGCAAACGATGAACCGACTGCCGACTTGTTGACGCAGCGCATGCAGATCCATGAAAAGAACGCCTGGATGCTGCGCAGCATGCTGGATGATTGAGGCTGTTTTCTTTTGAACCAACTGACAGGAGTCATCATGCTTGAGAATCGCGAGGGACAGCGAGTCCCGGAATCGACCTTTAAGACGCGCAAAGACCACGACTGGGTCACTCTGAGCACAAGCGACGTGTTTTCGAATAAGACCGTCATTGTGTTTTCGCTACCGGGGGCCTTCACGCCGACCTGCTCGTCTTCACACGTGCCGCGTTTCGATCAGCTGGCCCATGTCTTCAGAGACAACGGTGTCGATGAGATCGTGTGCATATCGGTTAATGACGCTTTTGTCATGAACGAATGGAAAATTGCGCAGAAAGCATCGAACATCACCTTCCTGCCGGATGGCAATGGTGACTTTACGCGCGGAATGGGGATGCTCGTCGGCAAGGAGGAGCTCGGCTTCGGCATGCGGTCCTGGCGATACTCGATGCTGGTGCGCGACGGCGTCGTCGAGAAAATGTTCATCGAGCCACAGGAAGCTGGCGATCCATTCAGCGTTTCCGATGCAGACACGATGTTGGGCCATATAGCACCTCACGCTCAGCGGCCGCTCGATGTCACCGTCTTTACTCGCGAGGGTTGTCCGTTCTGCGCGAAAGCGCGAGGCCTGCTGCGCGACGCCGGCATTCCATTCGAGGAGCTCGTGCTGAATCGAGATTACACAGACCGAACGCTGCGTGCAGTTGCGGCAGTTACTCAATTTCCTCAAATTTTTGTCAATGGCGAGCGTATCGGCGGAGCCGATACGCTCGAGGCCTGGCTGGGACATCGGAAGGCGGCATAGCCTTCACCGTCTCTCAGACCCCCCGCTCGCCCGGCATCCGTGCCGGGCTTTTTTTGACCAAGCTAGATTACGCCAGCCGATTCCACTTCATAGCAGCCTCGGGAGGTGGATACCCAAGTCTTTGGACTAGCGCAGTTGACGGCGTCGAGCGAACTGTTGCGACTAGTAGATCGCGTCGTCGTCTTTCCAGTCGCCCCAATCGTTGAGCTGATCACGCAGCCACCGGGCATCGCGCCAATCATCGACGCGCTGCCAGCCCGCCCGCGCCGGCGCTGTCGGCTCGGCGCGCTTGGTGGTTCCGCTCTCCATAGAGTGTATGAATTCCTCGACGTTCAGCTCGCCTTCACCGCCAAGCTCGGCGTCGTCAAAATCATCGTTCGTCGTCTTGTCCGTTTCCTGTCCTCTCATCCGAATTCTCCGCCGGACGGCTCAGGCCGCCGCGCCCCGGCAAATCGCTGGTTACTGACTGCTCTGGACGCCGCATGGCGCCAGAGGGCTCGCAATCCTGGGGCAAGACGCAGGCTTCAGCAGTTGCAGACCGCAGGTCCGCTGTGGCAAAGCTCAGGCGCCCGCCGAGGGCGGAGCGAATATAGGCGTTTCCCTGGCCGTGTCAACGACTGTTTTCGAGCTCGACTTAAACGCTTGTGGTGGCCTCTACAAACCGGGCCGCCCGCGGCCGGGCACTAGGCAGCTAGCGTGTCGGCCAGGCTCTGTGCCACCAGCCTGGCGGTGTTACTGGGTGCATGGCGCAACAGCCGTTGATTGACCTCGAGCTCGATCCCGATGTACCGCCTAGGGCCGAATAAACGGCGCAAATGCGTCGTGAAGCCGTCGCTCTTGCCAAGGTAGGGGTAATTGCGCCGCAGCCGCAAACTACTATTTGCAGTCCGCAGATTCCGCTGCCAGCGGGCGCAAAATGCTTGCTCGGGCAGACGGCCCGAATCGTAGAGCAACCCGATGTCGGCTCGCCGCTCCCGCGAGCCGAGGCGCGGCGCAAAACTGTGCACCGCGATATGACATACGCGGCAGCCCCGATCAACGGTGCTGCTAATCGCCTCGGTGACACGTCTGCGGTGGGGCTCGTAGTGGGCTTCGATGAGGCAGTCCCGAGCCGGCTGGTCGAGGAACCTGGAAAACTCCGAGAAGAACCGCCGATGACCCACGGACCGGTTCAAGTCGACGAGTAGCCGCGTTACCGTCGCGGAGTACAGCGGGGCTTTCAGCTGGCTGGATAGGGCCTCTGCCAGAGCAAGCGCGCCGGCGTCCATGCCGCGATGTCCGGCGAGCGCCTTGACGGACCTTTGGGTGTGAAAGAGCGCCGCATACTCCGGCGGCACCGCATTGCCGCCATGCTCGCAGCTCAGGATCAGTACCTGCTTCAACGAGGTGGCTCGAACGGCGTACCGCTATTGAGACAGCGCGCAAGCCCCGAATAAACGCCGCGCAAAGAATCGTCCTCGATGGCGCCGGTTATCCGGCGAGCTAGACAGCCCTTCTCGAGGATCACGTCGAGCGCTGCCCGCGAGCCGGGCGACAGCTCACCAGCCGGCAGTGTCGTCTCGACGATGTGCTGCCAGACATCGCCAAAACTTGCGCGGCCGGGTTCAGGATACGCGAAGCAGTCCAGGAATTTTCGGTTAGCGACGACCCCTTCATCCCCCGCTTTGATGGCCTCCTTCAGAATCTCGGCGAGCTCGCGGTGATCCCAGGCGCGCTGCTGCTTCGAGCCGCACCAGGCCTCTTCCACATGCCATCGCACCGCCGCACTGACCGCCGCCGCAACCGCGATGTCAGCCGCTGGACACTCCTGAACGTCGACGATCCGGATCTCGATCGCCATGCGATCGAAGCGAGCGATCGCGCCTCGAGCATTGGCCCACTCGTGACGCAGCACACCCTCCGAATCGTGTGGCTCCAGATCCCGGTAGATCCGAGGTAACAAGCCCTCGCGATACTCGGCGACGGAAAAAATCGGCTCAGGGATCACGAAGCCCGTCACGCTGGGCACACGCGCCGAGTTCGTCGCGTAGTAGTTGAGACGAGTATCCGAGAAACCTGTCAGCTGCGCATCGACGACCGGCGTGCTCGCAGCGAGCCCCGGGATCAGCGGCATCACAAGGCGAATTGCAGCATGCAGCTTACCGAACTCGAGATCATTAGCGAACGGCAGATTGAGATGCGTGCTCTGCACGTTGACCCACCCGTGTCCGCCGCAGCCGAAAATCCGATCGAAGGCCTCGTAGACGGCGTTGTGCTCGTGAGGCCACAAACGGAAATCGCGTGCCGCATCCATCCACGGATGCATGCCCGACGGAAGCAGATGCGCGTCGAACTGCGTCAAGAGCTCGTTTGCTTTGACGATATGGCCCTGAAAGGTTTCACCGAGCCCCTTTAGCGAAGCGGTTGGACCGTTAGTCTTGAACTCGACCACGTGCAGAGCCAGCTCGTTCGACCACGCGATCTCGCCGAGCTCGATCTCGCTTTCGAAGCTACCGCTGACGGCACGAAGCAGCTCGTCGGTGATCGGGCGCACGTTGAGCGTCTCGGCATCGACGATCATGTACTCGATCTCGATGCCGAAGCCCTCGAACAGGTGCAGAATCGACTCGTCGTTCATGGGCCGACTTCTGCAGCCTCGCGATTCTCGAACTTCCTGAGAAAATATCCAATGATGGCTGCGTAGAGGGCGTCCTTCAGAACGGCATCCTCATAGCCCGCCTCGACGTTTGGATTGTCGTTGACCTCCATAACGAAGAACTCGCCGTCGACTTCCTTGAGATCGACGCCGTAGAACCCCTGCCCGATCAGGTTTGCGGCTCGCACAGCGAGGTCTACCGCCGCTGCGGGCACATCTTCGACTGCAATCGCCTCGACCTTGCCGTAGCTGCG
This sequence comes from Rhodospirillaceae bacterium, assembly GCA_024640695.1. Classification (GTDB taxonomy): domain Bacteria; phylum Pseudomonadota; class Gammaproteobacteria; order Steroidobacterales; family Rariloculaceae; genus JAHEEM01. Next base: position 12,231 of record JAHEEM010000043.1, read on the forward strand.
CCGCTCCTCGTCATGAGCCTTCTGAATCTGCCAGTGACCTCGCGCCATGAAGTAGCGCGCCGCAAACAGCGGTTTCCCCTCCAGGACACCGATCCGCCAGTCGAACTGCGAAGGAAGAAATCCCTGGGCGACGACGAGCTCCGACTGCTTGAACAACTGCGCAAGCTCCGTCGTCAGCGCGTCGGCCGTCTCAACCTTGACGACCCCGGCAGAGAATGAGCTATCGGGCTTCTTGAGCACGCAAGGAAACCCAAGTCGCTGCCCGACTTCCGCCGCATTGTCGCGGTGAACGATCATCGTATTCGGGCAACTGATGTCATTACGCGCGAACAGCTCCGCCTGATAGACCTTGTTCGTACACTTGATGATCGATTCTGGATCGTCGATCACGACGAGCCCCTCCGCCGCGGCGCGCACCGCGAACCGGTACGTGTGGTGATTGACCGCCGTGGTCTCACGCAAAAACAAGCCGTCGAACTCAGCCACGCGGCCATAGTCCTGCTTGCCGATTACGGAGGCCGCGATTCCGACCCTCGCCGCAGCTCTGACGAAGCGGCGAATTGCCCGCTCATCGGAGGGCGCATCGATGGCATCCGGATCAACCAGGATCGCAAGCTTGTAGTTGTAGCGAGTTGACTCACGGTCGATCGAGCGCGGGCGTGCAAAGAACCGCTGCGCCTGATCGATGACGAATGGCCGGTGTGACTCCGGTATGTCGCCGGCGGCGATCACCCGCAGGGACTGAATCCGCCACTGCTCATTACGTACGAACTCTGCTCTGAGCAATGGCGCAGGATATAGATTGAAAAGCATCTGACACAGCTGATCATAACGCTTCGCGACGTTGCGCCCGAAATAGATGCTGAGCTCGAAACGGTTCGACTCCAGCGGCGCGAGGAGCTTCTGAATTTTCTGATTGATGTCCTCGGCGATGAAACGCGTCAAGGCCGATTGCCGGATCTCCTGCAAAGTTGCTACGGACGGCAGCGGCTTGTGACCGCGAGCGGCGGCGAGCAACGATACGTAATACCCCAGGGTCTGATAGCCGTAGCTTCGGCATAGATTGAAGACACGCGCCCGCTTGATGTCGATGAAGCGCGTATCGGTGAGATAACGCCGTGCCGAAATGACTTCGGCACCGGTGACGTGGAACGGCCACCCTTTGGGATTATCGACGACGATATAGACGGCCATGAGGCGCGAATTTCCTTTAGCTAGCTGGTTTTCGGCGACAGCACGAGCAGGTTTGCGTCGTAGGTAAGAATTCCGAGCAAGATCGCTCCCACGAGGCGATCGACGTCGACTGCATAGTAATGCTCACCGTGCAGTGGATTGTCTTGCAGCGGATCGGCGACCATGACCCGACGATTCTTGCGATCGTAACCACTGACGACCACGAAATGCCCGGCTGCCTCGCCGCGGATGTCATCATAATCGTCCTGGTACTCCCGAGCGCAACCGTACAAATAGGTCGCGCTCAAGCCCGTCAAGATGGGTGTCTGCTTATAGAGCGTCCGACGGATCAGGCTGCGCGTGAGTTCCTGAAATTTGAGCCTGCCGCCGAGCTCTAGAAAGCGAAGATAAACATTCGTCGCAACGCCAAGCTTCTGGCTCGTCTTCGCTTTGAGCTGGCTCCGCAGGCGCTCGGCGATCGAGACGCCCGGCGCAAACCAGGTCGGATCGAAGACCTGCAAATTATAGGTATAGATATCTGCCGCATAGCCGCGCTCGAGCGCATGGCAGGCGAGAGAAACGGCAAGGGTGCCACCACCCGGCAGGGACACAACCTCGGCAATAACCTGCTCGAGCGGAATGTCGTCGCCGTAGTAGGCATAGACGGCATGCAGACAGGTCGGCCCGCAGGTCATGTCGTCGGGCTGCGGCTGCACAGCTAGCTGCAGCTGGGTCGTACGATGCACGCCTGGTGATCCTATCGAGTCAGCGCCGAGGACGGCTGCAGCTTGGCAGCGGCCTCTCGGACCTTGGGCGGCCGGAGCGACAGTAGCAATTTTCGCAGCCCAGCTTCCACGGTGAGCCGCTCGTCCGAGTCGAGCCCCTGAACGCTCGCCTCGGCCGCCATGAAGCGCGCATGGATCGCCGCGTCGATGACCGCGCGCCCGCGTGCCGTGAGATGCACCCGCACGCCCCGCCGATCATGAGGATCTGGCTGGCGCTCGACGAGGCCCTGCTCTTCGAGGTGATCAATCCGCGTAGTCATAGCGCCAGAGGTCAGCAGCGATTCCCGCGCGAGCTCCGTGGCTGGCAGCTCATAGGGCGGCCCTTGGCGACGCAGCGCGGATAAGACGTCGTACTGCCAAGGCTTGAGCCCGACCCGGGCAAGACTCTGCTCCGTGCTGCGGCGCAGCAACTTGGCCAACATCTCAATCCGCACGGCCAAACTGAGGCCGGAGACATCCAGCTCGGGGCGCTCTTGGCGCCATTGTTCGAGGAGTCTGTCGACCGCGTCTTTCATTGCAGGACCCAGAGCATATCAGCTAAGTACTTTGTCATCAAATATCTTGACATCAAGTATTCTGCTCAGATATCTTGACGTCAAGGTATTTTCAGGTGGCCTCGATGGCTCCATACCGCGAACCGATGAAAACCGCCTCTGAGGCCAGAACCCCGCGTGCGGCGGGCGGCCGCCCCACGATCTCAACGAATCACCGGACTCGACCGCCGCAGGCCAGCGGAACTCGCGGTCGCGCACGCAACCACCTTCCCCTGTTTCATTCAGTCACCTATCGCATAGAGGCAGGCAACGACGATGAATAAACGCAAAAACAATGACTTCGACGACGGCTTCGATGAGGAGTCGCTATTCGAGGACGAGGAATATACTTTCGAGCGCACCCACAAATGGCGTGAGCCCCGATCGCCGGGGAGGTCTCCCACGGGATCTCGGGAAAGCGGCGGCAGCCGACATTCCGATAAGCCCACTCGCCGCCGCGAGCTCGCAAGCTCCCGGGCCTGGGGCCCGGGCTACTGATTCATCACGCAACAGAGACAGGACCAATGACAGAACTTGCAACACTGCGCTACAGCGGCAAGAACTACGAGCTTCCCGTCGTCGTCGGAACCCAGAACGAGGCCGCAGTCGACATCAGCAAGCTCCGATCGCAGTCGGGCTTGATTACGCTCGACAACGGCTATGGAAACACCGGCTCCTGCAGCAGCAGCATTACCTACGTAGACGGCGAAAAGGGCGTACTCAAGTATCGTGGCTATCTCATCGAGGTGCTCGCAACGAAGTCGACGTTCGTCGAGACTGCCTATCTACTGATCTTTGGGGATCTGCCAACAACGAGTCAGCTGGCCGAGTTTCGCAAGCTGCTCATGCAGCACGAGTTCATTCATGAAGACATGCGCCACCACTTCGACGGCTTCCCGCCGAATGCGCCGCCGATGGCAATCCTGTCCGCAATGATGAATGCGGTAGGCTGCTTCGAGCCCGTGTTCATGCAGGCAGACGACGATGAATACTTCATGGAACCTGCCGCTCGGCTCATGAGCAAGATCCGCACGATCGCTGCGGCGAGCTACCGTAAATCCCTCGGTAAGCCGCTGATCTATCCGCGGTCCAAGCTACGCTACGTCGAAAACTTCCTGCATATGCTGTTCTCCAAGCCATACGAGCCATACGAGGCGGACGAAGCTGTCGTGCAGGCGCTCGATAAGCTGCTGATTCTGCATGCCGATCACGAGCAAAATTGCTCGACTTCAACGGTACGCATGGTCGCCTCCTCGCAGGCAAACCTTTACGCTTCCGTCGCGGCAGGTGTGTGTGCACTGTGGGGCCCGCTGCACGGGGGTGCAAATGTCGCTGTCATCGATATGCTCAGTGAACTCGTAGAAAGCGGTCAGAAGCTCGACAAGTTCGTAGAACGCGTCAAAAACCGTGATGAAGGGGTTCGCCTCATGGGCTTCGGTCATCGCGTCTACAAGAACTTCGATCCGCGCGCGAAGATCATCAAGGAATCGTGTCACCGCTTGCTAGACAAGCTCGGTATCGAAGATCCGCTGCTCGATATTGCCATGCAGCTCGAAGAGGTCGCCCTGAAGGATCCTTACTTCATAGAGCGCAAGCTCTACCCGAACGTGGATTATTACAGCGGCATCATCATGCGCGCGCTCGGAATTCCGACCGACATGTTTACGGTAATCTTCGCCATCGGCCGATTGCCGGGCTGGATCGCTCACTGGCGCGAGGTGCATACCAATGACAGCGGACGCATCGATCGGCCGCGCCAGATCTACGTCGGACATACCGCGCGGGAGTATCTGCCGATCGAGGACCGCGGTTAGGCGACAAACTGCACACGTTCCGAGGACTTCAGAAAGACGGCTGGCGATCCGTACTCGCCCTTGGGGCTGCAGTGATTACCCTGAGATCCGTCCGCGGACGAGCGCGGCTGGGCATGACGCGGTATCTTTGGCATTTACCGAGCAAACTCCAAAGCGCCGGGCCTTGCCCGCGACCCGAAAGCGGGCTAATTCAAAAGGGAATCTGCAATGAATACCGAGGCCGCCAAAGACGAGGCCGAAGCAGCGGAGAATGAGCCCTGGGATCAGCTCAGGGAGCTCACGAATGCGGGCGACGCTCCAGCGCTGCAAGCCTACCTAACGCGGCTCGAGCCGACGGCGACCATCCGCGCGCTGTTTCGTCTCAGCGCCGAGGAGCAAGAGGACCTCGTCAAGCTGCTCCCAGCGGATTATGCCGCGGAGCTGATCGAGGACCTACCGGACATACACGCGGCCGACCTCATCGAACGCCTGGATCCGAACACCGCCGCCGATATTGTCGAAGAGCTCGACAGCGACTATGGCGCCGACCTGCTCGCCGAGCTCGATGTGGCCGACCGGCAGGCGATTCTTGCCGAAATGAGGCCCGAGGAAGCCGGCAGGGTTCGCAATCTGATCACCTACCCGGCAGATGTCGCCGGCGGTCTCAT
>JAHEEM010000044.1 GCA_024640695.1 Rhodospirillaceae bacterium
CAGACAAACAAGCACGCTGCTGTTGCCAACACCGCTTTCTTGGCATTGATTCTTCGGATTCGCAATATCGTTCTCAACACGCCTGAAGGGAAATTTCGATGCCATCGCTCAGCTGACGGCGGGCCAGTCATGCCAGCCCGGTCGACGCACGGCAACTCCACAGCAGCAATTTTCCGGATATCGGGGTTGAACCGCAATTCTCTGCCCTGCCCGCCGCTCAATCAGGCCAATTGGCCGATCAACTAAGCGGCTATCGCGCAGTCTCGCGCAAGCTTGCTGGCCAGGCCCATCATTCGGCGAAGCTGCGAGCCGCCCGAGGCGCAGGCATGGCACTCGAGCCCTTGGCGCCGGTCGCTGCGGCAACACAGGCGCTTACGACCTGCTCGCTGCCCTCGGAGATTTTGGGTGATGCACCAGGCAGTTACCCGGCGTGCGGCATGTCGCTCCAGCTGCATATCCCGCCTGCCGCAGCCGCGCTCCGTATAGCTACAGCTGGCGCGGCGCTAAAGACTTCGGCAGCGATTCGGCGAACAGCAGACACATGAGGCTGTGGCCGCCGAGCTCGATGCTATCGGACACAGGACCGACTGGAACGCCGACTTGCGTAGCAAATCCTAGATGCCACTCGCCTTTCTCGGCGATCCGCGGCAACTGCATGAGCGCAGGCTCTGCTGCCGTGTTGAACAGCACTGCGACAGCTTGAATCGCATCCCGAGGATAAATCTCTCTCTCGGTATCGCACAACAGCACCGATAAAGTGTGCCCCTGCTGCCACGCGTCGGCAGAAAGCCGCTCACCATCTTCTCCAAGCCACTCGATATCGGAGAATCCTGCGGCGTTATGATGATTCCCATGCAGGTGATGCGTCTGATGCAGGAGTACAATCTCGCGCCGCAGCTGAATTAAGGCGCGAGCTTGGTGCTGAAAGTCCGGGTCCGCACGAAGCCCGGACCAATCGAGCCAACCCGTCTCGTTATCCTGGGGATAGGCGTTGTTGTTGCCGGCTTGCGAATTACCCAACTCGTCACCGGCGAGCAGCATCGGCGAGCCCTGGGACAGCAAGACGGTTGCGAGCATGTTCAGTCGCTGCTGGCGTCGGAGCACGTTAATGGCAGGGTCGTCGGTCGGGCCTTCGATGCCATAGTTATGACTATGGTTATGCTGATGACCGTCGCGATTCTCTTCGCCATTGGCTTCGTTATGACGCTGCTCATAGGCAACGATGTCGGCAAGCGTGAAGCCATCGTGGCTGGCAATATAGTTGACAGTAGCCCAGGGGCCGCGATTACTCGCCTCGAAGCGCTCGGCAGACCCCAGGTAAACATTCGCGAACTCGCCCATCCGATGCGCGTCGCCCCGCCAGAACTGGCGCACCGTATCGCGGTAGTGATCGTTCCATTCAGCCCACGAGCTCGGGAAGTTTCCCAACTGGTAACCGCCGGGCCCGACGTCCCACGGCTCTGCGATGAGCTTTACGCGTGAGAGCACGGGGTCTGTCTCGAGCTCTGCAAAAAACGCGTGCTCGCGGTCGTAACCCGCGGGAGTGCGCCCGAGTATCGGCGCCAGATCGAAGCGGAACCCGTCGACCCCCATGTCGGTCACCCAGTAACGCAAGCTGTCCAAGACCAGGCGGCGGACCTGCGCATGATCGAAGTTCGTCGTGTTGCCGCAGCCCGTGTCGTTGACGTACTCGCTGCTATCGTGGGGCATCAGGCGGTAGTAGGTCGGATTATCGATTCCTCGGAAGCATATCGTCGGGCCTTCCTGATTACCCTCGGCGGTGTGGTTGTAGACAACGTCGAGCACAACCTCGAGACCTGCATCATGAATCGTTTCGACCATGTCGCGAAACTCGTCGATGCTAGCGCCGAGGTAGCGAGGTTCCGGCGCGAAGAAGCCGATCGTGTTATAGCCCCAGTAATTACGCAGACCCTTATCGCAGAGAAACTTCTCGTCGAGAAAGGCCTGGACTGGCATGAGCTCGATACTCGTCACACCGAGCGACTTCAGGTAGGCGAGAACCTCGCGGTTACGCATTCCGGCAAACTTGCCTCGTTCGGCCGCGGGCACAGCCGGGTGCCGCATCGTGTAGCCGCGCACGTGGGCCTCGTAAAGGATGGTCTCGGCCCACGGGATCTGCGGTCCGCGCCCTGGTCTCGCGCGCTCGCCGATCACGACCGCCTTGGGGACGAACGGCGCGCTGTCGGTGCTGCTGAATGCCGCCGGATTGTCTGGACGGTCAGGATCAAAACCGTAGACTTCCGGCCGCCAGCAGAACTCACCGGCGAGTGCTTTGGCATACGGGTCCAGTAGCAGCTTGTTTGGATTGAAACGTAGGCCCGCCGCCGGCTCGTAAGGGCCGCGGACACGATAGCCGTAGAGCTGGCCCGGCGCACAATCGGGCAGGTAACCGGCCCAGACGCCATCCGTGCACTCAGGAAGCTCGTAGCGCTTAGTCTCGAAACCCGCGGGATCGAATAGACACAGCTCTACGGCTTCGGCGTTCTCCGAGAACAGCGCGAAGTTGACGCCGTCACCGTCCCAGGTCGCGCCCTGCGACGCTTGACTGCCTCGCTGAATCACAGATCGATTGGATGCAGATGCCAGATATCGCGGTTGTAATCCTGCATCGTGCGATCAGTCGAGAATCTTCCTGACGCGGCTGTGTTCAGGATGCTCATACGCGTCCACTTTGGCAAGCTCAGAAAGGCGTCGCCGGCACGCTGCTGAGCGTCGATGAAGGACCGAAAGTCCACCGCGGTCATCCAGGGGTCATGCGGGTTTTTGATTGCGTGCACGACGGCATGCATGATGCCAGCCTCAGCACAGTTGAATTCGCCGTGCTCGATCAGGTCCATCACAGGCTTGAAATCCGGATCCGCGTCAATGATGCCCTGCGGATCATAGTCTTCACGCCGCGCTGCGATTTGCTCGACCGTTAACCCGAACAGGAAGAAGTTCGCGTCGCCGACGGCCTCTCTGATCTCGATATTCGCGCCATCGAGCGTACCGATGGTGACCGCGCCATTCATCATGAACTTCATGTTGCCGGTGCCCGACGCCTCCTTCCCCGCCGTGGAGATCTGCTCGGACAAATCCGCAGCCGGGCAGATCACTTCCATCGTCGACACATTGTAATCGGGCACGAAAACGAGCCTGAGGCGACCGTTCGTCGCGGGATCCGCGTTGATAACGCGTGCAACCTCGTTGATGAATTTTATGATGTGCTTAGCCATCACGTAACCCGGCGCAGCTTTCCCGCCAATAATGATCGCACGCGGTGGCATTCCGTCAGCATTGCCCCGTTTGATGCGGTCGTAGAGATGGATGGCATGCAACACATTGAGCAGCTGACGCTTGTACTCATGAACGCGCTTGACCTGAACGTCGAACAACATATCCGGATCCAAAACGACGCCCGTTCTTTCGGCAATCAGCCGAGTCAAGCGTCGCTTATTCGCAAGCTTCTCGTTGCGCCACCGCTTCTGAAACTCGGGATCATCCGCATGCGGCGCGAGCCCTCGCAGCAGCTCGAGTTCGGTGACCCAGCCTTCACCGACCGTCGCAGTAATGAGCTTCGATAGGCCTGGATTGCATGCCGCGAGCCACCGACGCTGCGTCACGCCATTGGTCTTGTTGTTGAATCTATCGGGCCAGAGCTCGGCGAAGTCGCGAAACAGTCCTTGTGTGAGGAGCCGCGAATGCAGCTCCGCTACGCCGTTGACCGACCGGCTACCTACGATTGCAAGGTAGGCCATCCTGACCATTGGCTGATAGCCCTCCTCTATCAGCGACATCCGCCGAATTCGTTCGGCGTCTCCGGGCCAGCGCTGCTCGACCTCAGCGAGAAAGCCTGCGTTGATCTCGTAGATAATCTCCATGATGCGCGGCAGCATGCTCGTCAGCATCGAAACGGGCCAGCACTCGAGTGCTTCGGGCAACAACGTATGGTTCGTATAGGCCATAACCTCACGCGTGATGCGCCAGGCTTCGTTCCACTTGCAATTGTACTCATCGACCAGCAAGCGCATGAACTCGGGTATCGCGATCGCAGGATGGGTATCGTTGAGCTGATAACAGTTCTTTTCAGCGAAGCCCTGCAAGTCATTGCCATGGTACTTCGTCCAGTGCGCCAGCGTATCCTTCAGGCTCGCCGAGGCCAGAAAATACTGCTGCCGCAGGCGCAGCCCCTTGCCGCTCTCGCTCGCGTCGTTCGGGTAGAGCACCATCGTGATGCTCTCGGCGTCATTCTTGGCAGCGACGGCTTGCGTGTAACTGCCTGCGTTGAACTCTTGCAGGTCGAACGCGTCTGTCGCCTTGGCCGACCAGAGCCGAAGCGTGTTGACAACGTCGTTTCGGTAACCTGGAACAGGTATGTCGTAGGGGACTGCGTACACATCGTGGGTATCGACCCAGCGCGCATGCTCCCTGCCATCCGCGTCGCTGTAGACCTCTTTACGTCCGCCGAAAGAGACCGTCTGCGCAAGCTCGAAGCGCTCGATCTCCCACGGAAAACCTTCACGCAGCCAGAGATCCGGCTCCTCGACCTGATAGCCGTTCTCTATTCGCTGGCGGAACATTCCATACTGGTAACGTATACCGTAGCCGACGACCGGCAAGCGCAGCGTCGCGCAGCTGTCGAGAAAGCAGGCGGCGAGCCGGCCCAGGCCTCCGTTACCAAGCCCGGCGTCGTGCTCGCTCTCGATTACCTCGTCAAGCGAAACGCCAAGACGCTGAAGCGCGAGCTTGCAGTCATCATAGATACCGAGATTGTGCAGCGCATTGCTGAGCAGCCGCCCCATAAGAAACTCGAGCGACAAGTAGTAGACACGCCGCTGATCCGCATTCGCAAGCGTGAGCTTGGTCCGGTTCCAGCGCGCCATGACCCGGTCGCGAATCGTGTAGACCAACGCTTGATAGACGAACGGAGATCCTCCGTAAATCATCCGCCGTCCGAGCGTTCGTCCGAAGTAGCGCGTGAAGTCCTCGAGCATGGCCTCCGGGTCCATCTTGGGGGTCGGCGCCTCGAGCAGACAAATCCCCGCCTCGGGCCTCAGCAGTGTTGGATCCGCAGTCATACCTCAATTCCGTTAGGGGCTTGTTCCGGCAGTAGTATCAGAGTCGCCAGCGGCGGCAGCGTAAGACTCAAGGAGAACTCGCGCCCATGACTGGGCGCAGCCTCGGCTCTGACTAGCCCGAGATTCCCTACGCCGCTGCCGCCGTACTCCACGGCATCGGTATTGAGAGCTTCCGCATACGCGACGTTGCTGGGAACCCCAACGCGATACCCTTGCCTGATTACGGGCGTGAAGTTGGCTACGACCACCGCATGACTGCCGTGCCGGTCATGCCGTAGCCAGGAAAATACGCTATTGTCACGGTCGTTCCAGTCGATCCACTCGAAACCACCGCCATCGTAGTCCTGCTCATAGAGGGCAGGCGTAGAAATATATAGGCTGTTGAGATCACGAACGAGGCGTTGGACGCCTGCATGCGGCGCTTCCTCACATAGATGCCAGTCGAGCGAATGATCGTGATCCCATTCTCGCCGCTGCGCGAACTCGTTACCCATGAACAGCAGCTTTTTGCCTGGGTAACCGAACATATAGCCATACAGGGCGCGAAGATTGGCGAAGCGCTGCCAGTCGTCCCCCGGCATGCGGCCCAGCAACGAGCCCTTGCCGTGCACGACCTCGTCATGCGACAGCGGCAACACGAAGTTCTCGTTGAAGGCATACACCAGGCCGAAGGTCATACGGTCATGATGGTAGCGGCGATGGATCGGGTCCTCACTCATGTACGCCAAGGCATCGTTCATCCACCCCATGTTCCACTTGTAGGTAAAACCGAGCCCTCCGGCATACGTGGGCCGAGAGACGGCGGGCCACGCCGTCGATTCTTCGGCTATCGTCACAGTATTGCGCTGATGCACCTCTTCGTTGAGACGGCGAAGAAACGCGACTGCCTCTAGATTCTCGTTACCGCCGCGCTCGTTCGGCAACCACTCGCCGTGTTCTCGGGAATAGTCGAGATAAAGCATCGATGCCACGGCATCGACGCGCAGGCCGTCAAAATGAAACTCGTCGGCCCAATACAGCGCATTGCTGACGAGATAATTCAGCACCTCGCTGCGCCCATAGTTAAAAACCAACGTGCCCCAGTCCGGGTGCTCACCGCGACGCGGATCCTCGTGCTCGTAGAGCGCCGTTCCGTCGAATCGACCGAGCCCGTGCGGGTCGCGGGGGAAATGAGCAGGCACCCAGTCCATAATTACGCCAACGCCCGCCTGATGAAAACGATCTATCAAATAACGCAGCTCATCCGGGCTGCCGAATCGCTGCGTCGGTGCGTAGAGTCCAACCGGCTGGTATCCCCATGACCCGTCGAAGGGGTACTCGGTCAGCGGTAGAAACTCGACATGCGTGAAGCCCAAATCGCAAACGTAGTCGACGAGCTCATCCGCAAGCTCTACATAGCTAAGCCGGCGGTTATGCTCCTCCACACCACGCCGCCGCCAGGACCCGAGGTGCACTTCGTAGATACTCTGCGGCCGGTCCAGCGCCATGGCATCGTGCTGTCTGGCCATCCACTCATCATCACCCCATACGTAGTCACTCGAATACACGATTGACGCATTGCCGGGTGCCGCCTCGCAGCTCAGCGCGAACGGATCCGATTTCAGCGGCAGAAGTCGGCCCGCGGCATCAAGCAGCTCGAATTTATAGAGCGCCCCCAGACCGATACCGGGGACAAAAATATCCCAAACGCCGACGCTCGGATGGAACCGCATCACAGTTCGGCAACCATCCCACGCGTTGAAGTCACCGATCACGCTGACCCGCAATGCATTCGGCGCCCACACGGCAAAGTGAACGCCATCGACATCGAGCAGCCGGAGGCAGTGGGCGCCAATCTTGTCATAGAGGCGTTGATGAGTGCCCTCACCGATCAGATGCAGATCGAGCTCGCCCAGTGGAGACCCAAACCGATAAGGATCTTCAAGGTCATAGCAATACGAACCCTCCTCGACCCGCATCAGATAGCGATCAGTGCCCCCGGGTACTCCGCCCTCGAAAATACCGGCCGGATGAATCCGCTTCATCGGCGCGAGCTTCCGCCCGTCTGCGTCTATGAGACTCACGGCCGAAGCCTGAGGCTGAAAGGAGCGCACGATCCACCGCCCCCTGTCACGATGGGGGCCAAGGACGGCGAATGGATCAGCGTACCGGCCACTCGCAACCGCCTCGAGCACGGACTTCAGAGGATCGAGCTCAGGCATGCCTGAATCCGTACACGTTCTGTTCGTAAGCGGCTGCACTCTCGTTCCAGTCGAAACGCGCCGCAGCGGCGGCCCGTTGCATCCGCTGCCAGCGGCCAATCGAGGAATTACGAAGGTCGAGCGCCAGACTGACTTTGGCCGCGAAGGCGTCGGCTTGTGCGGTCGGCGTGTCACCATGGAATACGAATCCACTGACACCGTCCGTCACTGTGTCCTTGAGTCCACCCACGCCGTGGACGACGCAAAGCTGCCCCGCACGCATTGCGAGCATCTGCGAAATACCGCAAGGCTCGAAGCTGCTTGGCATCAAAAAGAGATCCCCGCCAGCATACAAAAGCTCCGCGACCGAGTCGGAGTAGCCATTCAAAAACAGGAACTGCTCGTAACGTCCTGCGACCGAACTGAGGTAACGCTCGTAATCAGGCTCACCGCTGCCGACCATGACGAACAGCCCGCTCGGTCCGATCATCGCCAATATGTCTTCCAAGGCGCTCGATCCCGAGGCCGTCCGCTCGCGAAAGAGCCTCACCTTCTGCGCCGTGATTCTGCCAATGCTGGTCAATAGGAGTCGTGGACGCGTCGCCGACAGCACGGCGAGGCGTTTGTCAGCGAGGTAATGCGCCGATGACATTGGCGACTCGCCAGCGATCCATTGCGTCACCTCAGCTCGCATGGCGGCCAGTACTTGCTCCCACTCTGGGTCGCGGGAAACTCGCGGCGGATAGGTGCAGCCGTTGAGGATGCCCGACAGCCGCCCGGTCGCGGATGCTTTCCTGAGATCGCTTTCGAGGCCTTCGCCACCCGAGAATCCGCATGCCGGGTCGCTGGGCTCAAGGATCTCGCTGGCGTAGCTCGGTGACACCGTATTAACCGCATCTGACAGACGGATACCAATGGCCAAGGGATTGACGCAATCGGTCCAGCGCGGATCGGTCACGAGCGCCTCATCGTACTCGAGATCCGGAAACCATGTCTCGAACGCAGAGTCGTAGCCGCGTAACGGGCGCACGCCCTGCATCGCCAAGTTATGAATCGTCAAGACAGTCCGAAGCTTCTTGAGCGGGGCAGCGGCTGGCTGATACTCACGCAGTAGCAGCACGAGCGCGGTTTGCCAGTCATGCAGATGCAGGACATCGGGCATCGGCAGCGACTTGTGGACCAGTGCGGCCGCGGAGGCGGAGCAAAAAAACGCGAATTTGCTCGCGTCCGTCGCGAAAGGCCCCTCGCTCGGGTCGTCCGTGTAGATCCTCCCAGGGCCCCGGGGCGCGAACCGGGGGTGATCGAGAACGTAATGCTGTGCGGCATCATGACTGCTCGGCACCTCATAGACGCCCACTGAATGCTCGGAGCCGGCGAAATCAACGCCGACTTCTGCACAGCGGCGCGCGCCCGGCAGCTGCGCGAACAGTCCATAAGCTGGCGTGACGACCGCAACGCTTAAGCCGCGGGACGCCAGCGCCATGGGCAGATCGCGAATGACGTCGCCGAGGCCGCCGACCTTACCGTTTGGCAACGCGCCATTCTCAGCCGCCAGAAATAAGACGCTTCGCGCAGTAATCTCGGGGGCCCCAGTCTAGCGTGTGAAATGAAGTTTCTGACCCAGCATTTCTGGCGTCACCAATACAATACCGCTGGGCGTCACTCTAAAACCGCGCTTGCGATCCTCTTCGGGATCTTCACCGATGACCGTGCCGTCTTCGATGAACGTACCGCGATCGATAATGGCTTTCCGGATTCGGCAATGGCGGCCCACCTCGACATCAGGCAACACAACCGAGTCGGTGATGACACCATATGAGTGAACGAGGCAATTAGAGAACAGCAATGAGCGTTCAATTTTCGAGCCGGAGATGATGCAGCCACCCGATACCATCGAATCGAGTGCTTGTCCGCGACGATCGTCGTCATCGAACACGAACTTCGCGCCCGGGTTCTGCTCCTGGTTCGTCAATACAGGCCAGACCTTATCGTAGAGATCCAGCTGCGGGGAGACGGATACTAGCTCCATATTCGCTTCCCAGAAGGCGTCCAGCGTGCCGACATCGCGCCAGTAGGCCTGCACCTCGGTAGCCGTATCGCGAAACGGATACGCGAAGACACGATAGTTATTGATGATCGCCGGAATGATGTTGTGGCCGAAGTCGTGCTGGCTGCGCGGATCGTCCGAATCCCTGATGACTTGCTCGTAGAGGAAGCCCGTGTTGAACACGTAGTTACCCATGGAGGCGAGGCAGAGCTTATCCTGCCCGGGAATCGGCTCCGGATTATCCGGCTTCTCGTTGAACGCGATTACTCGGCCCTCAGTATCCACCGTCATGACGCCGAGCTGACCGGCCGCCTCCTCGAGGGGCACCTCGATGCAGCACACGGTCATATCGGCCTTGGTGTCGACGTGCGCCGCGAGCAGCGGACCATAGTCCATCTTGTAGACGTGATCTCCAGCCAGAATCAGGACCAGTCTCGGCTGATGCGTTCGGATGATGTCGAGGTTCTGATACACGGCATCGGCTGTGCCCCGATACCATTCGCCACCGACTCGTTGCGATGCCGGCAACACCTCGACGAACTCCTTGTTCCCGAGAGATAGCCTGCTCCAACCATGCACGACATGCCGGATCAAGGAGTGCGCCTTGTACTGGGTCAGGACGCCAATCCGGCGAATTCCAGAGTTAATGCAGTTCGACAATGGAAAATCGATAATGCGGAACTTGCCACCGAAGTAGAGCGCCGGCTTGGCACGCCAGCGTGTGAGCTCATGCAACCTCGAGCCTTGCCCACCTGCGAGCACGAGCGCGAGCGTCTGCCGCGTCAAACGACTGACGAAGCGTGCCTCGGCAGGATCGAAAATCTCAGCTCTCGGCTGCACAGGTATTGGTGGCGGTGGATTCATGATGCGAGACCATTCTAGCATCCAGGAGCGCTCAACCATCGAGGCTGTCGCGAAGCTCGCGGCGGCTCAGCCGCGATCGTCAGCTGGGGTCGGGCATGCGCCCCGATTCGGTGACTAGGCGCCGGATTGACGCACAAAAATGGGGCGTCAGCTCCGTCCCCATCAGGCGCCAGCGCCAGTTCCCGGCCGTGGTGCCTGGCGTATTGAGGCGTGCCGACGAGCCGAGCCCTAGAAAATCCTGAATGGGCGCGATTGCGAGCGCGGCCGGGGTTGAGAAAGCCAACCTGACGAGATCCGTATGCACCGTTTCAGCTCGGCCATCGCTGTGCCGCAATACATTGGCCTGCATGCGCTCGACCTCCTCCGGCGTGCGCACGTCACCCGGGCCGCCGCGAAACCATCCGACCGTCGTGTCGTTGTCGTGCGTGCCCGTGTAGCAGACGCAGTTTTCCGGAATCGATGCCTGGTCGAATGTCTCGTCACCGACCATGAACTGCAGGACCTTCATGCCCGGCAAGCCGAAGCGCTCGCGCAGCGCATCGACCGCGGCGGTGATGACGCCGAGATCCTCCGCAATCAGCGGTAACTCACCGAGAGCGGCGCTGAGCGCGTCGAATAACGGCGCCCCGGGCCCCTCGCGCCACTCACCACCGCGCGCGGTCACCGCGTCGGCAGGCACGGCCCAGTACGCCTCGAAGCCACGGAAGTGATCGAGCCGAACGAGGTCGGCGAGTCGCATTGCATGAGCCAAGCGCGAGATCCACCACGCGTAGCCGTCAGCGGCATGGCGCTCCCAACGGTAGAGCGGATTACCCCACAACTGACCGTTCGCGCTGAAGTAGTCTGGCGGCACCCCGGCGACTTCTGTCGGCGTGCCTTCAGCATCGAGGCTGAACAGCTCCGGCCGTGCCCATGCGTCGGCGCTGTCTAGGGAAACATAGATTGGCATATCGCCCATGAGGCGAATTCGCTTGCTCGCGGCATACCCCTTTAGTACCTCCCACTGTCTAAAAAAGAGGTATTGAACGGTCTTGACCGTATCGATCTGAAGCTGCGCGGCCTCCTCCAGGGTCCGCATCGCCTCCGGATCGCGCAGCGCGTAGGTCCGCTCCCACTCGATCCACGCACGTTGCTGGTGCATCGTCTTGAGAACGTCGAACAAGGCATAGTCGTGCAGCCAGCGGCCATCATTGGCGGCGACGAAGGCGTCTCTTGCAGCTCGTGATTCGCTGTCGGCCTCGCGCAGAAATCGCTCGCCGGCGCGCGCAAGCAGCTGCATCTTCAGCGGGATGAGCCGATCGAAATCGACACGATCAGGTGCAAATGCCTCAAGCTGCTCGAGCTCGGCAGGGGTCACGAGTCCCTGTTCGCGGAGGGAATTAACATCCACTAGCAGCGGATTACCCGCAAATACAGACGTGGTCTGATACGGCGAATCACCAAAACCGGTAGGCCCGGTCGGCAGAAACTGCCAGACGCGCAAACCGATCGCGTCCATGATATCGATGAACTGCAGCGCCGGCGCACCGAGCACGCCAATGCCATAAGGACCCGGCAAGGACGTCAGGTGCAGGCAGACGCCCGCTTCACGCTGCGGCAAGATTTTCAAGCTCGACGAGAAAGATGGTTGCGCGCTTGCCGGATCCAGCGGGACGTGTGTGTACTCGCGACGCTGAGGTCATTACGAACTGCTCAAGGCCGTCCGCTCGGGCCGCTGGCGACAGGCGCCAGATCCCAGAGCGCAAAAACTCGCGATAGCGCGGAGATTGCAAGTGTGTGCTTGAGGTCTCCCGTGGCGAACGCCGCGCGAAGCTCGTCCGGCGTCATGAGCCTGACGCGCAGGGCCTCTCCCGGATCCGGACTCGGCTGCTGCAGATAGTCTACGTCCGTGGCGAGCCAGTGATGGCAGAGATTGTTGTGGAAAGCGGGGTTCGGCTGCACCGCTCCAAGGTAATGCCACCGACCGGCACCGTAGCCGGTCTCCTCGAGCAACTCGCGCTTAGCCGCAGCGAGTGGTTCCTCGCCCGGATCGACGATGCCCGCTGGCGGCTCGAGGCCGATCTCACCGGCACCGTACCTGAACTGCTCGACCATGACCGCACGACCCTCGGCGGTCACGGCGACGACATTGACCCAGTCGGGCGACTCGAGCACAAGGCATCGATGCGTGTAGGCGTTGTTCGGATGACGCATGAGGTCAAACCGTACCTTGAACAGAGGCAGCTCCGGGCCACTTTCGCTACCGACTTTCTCCCAGGTCAAATCTTTGTCTTGCATAATCCGCAATCCTAACAGGACGCTGGGCATTCCGGCCGCAATTGCCGCCGAAGGCGGCTACTCATCCGATGTCCATGCTTGACCGCGGCTGAATCATAGCTTCGTTCGGGGCAGAAGTATGACGCGAACGGGGCCCGATGAATGGCGCGGCGAACGCATCAATAGAGGCAGAAGAGCCGCGCCGAGTTCGCCGACACCCGGCTGAAACGTCGGCGGCATCCGCAGGCGGCCATCGATGCTATCGTGCCGCAATTGTTCGAGGAGTTCCCGGGCCCGCCACATGTCCTGAGCACGTCGATTCGCTCGGACCAAGCTAGTTGCCGGCATTCTTGAGGAGCTCGGCGATCGCCGCACGGGGCTTGGCGGACCGGCTCATGAGGGAATAGGTATCCAAGAGCTCGTAACAGAAGACAAGTTCACGCGTCTCTGCAATCCACGCCGCCTGCGGCTGGCCGCAGGCGCGCATGATAAATTTCGCCGGCTCATCGAGGCTGAAATACTCGCCGAGACGAGCAAACGTATTCTCTACCAAGCCGCGCGCCTGAATTGCCTGCAGCAACCGCGCGCTCGTGCGGCTCGGCGGCGGCTCGAAGCGAATATCGACCGGCGCACCGGGCGGATCGTCGGGCTTACGCGCGTAGGTCTCAAACAGCCAGTCGACTGCGAATGCCGCCTTCTTGAACTCCGCGGGGCAGCTGTTCGCCCGCGCGAGCGGCATCTCTACCACCTGCGGTAGCGCCGCGAAACGCTGCGGATCGCTGCCGTACAACAAGCATGCAACCGTCGAGAAACGCTGGACCTGCAAGGCGTGAGTGCCCCAGTACGGGATCGGGCTCGCGTACTCGGCCGAGCGCTGCCAGGCGACAACGAAGCCATCCGCGGTGTCGATCGCAAACCGCAGCAGCATCTCGTGATCAACCGTCGCGTCTTCGCGCGGCTGAATCAGCAGCATCGCGGCGATGTAGTCCGCGGCATACTCTTCTGAGCCGAGGATCGGGATTCGCTTCTCGCCGATTACGAGGTGAGCGAGCTCGTGCAGCAACATGAACTGCACGTTGCCAAGCACGAACTCGTCGGGATCGCTGCCGGGCAGCGGTTGCTGCGCGTCCACCGAAGACCAGATCGCGAGCATCGCAATTACCGAAATCAAGCTTGTGCGCACGTGCATCATCGGTCATCCCTCTCCTGGCTCAGACCTGCTGCGCCGCTGCTGAGTTCATCCCGCGGCCGCCCGCAGACCTCAGGCGTCGCGCCAGGTATCCCAGTAGGCCTCCATTTCTTCGATGAATTGGTTTGGCTTGAGCACGAACAGTCGATCGCCCAACGGCCAGCTCTGCCGCAGAATCTGATTCCGCAGCCGCTCGGCTGTATCGCCAAGTGTCTGCAGCGTTTCGTGCGCGTTGTCATTGCAGAGAGCTGCCCCGACAGCGGCGCGGTAGACCGCCAAATCATGCGCGTCCCCCAGTTGATCACCAAGTTCATCGGCTAGCGACTCCCTTGCGCGCATCGCGCCTGGCCATATCGCCCGAAGGAGTCCCATCTGGTAGGCGTGATACTTCACGCGCTTACGCCATGCGTGACAATCGACCGAGCTCAACGAGCGCTTGGTTTTCCTCATCGCGCGTCGCGATCGCTGATAAGTCACCCGAAGCCCCGCTCGGATCGCATCGAATCCAGCGTCCTCGATCTTCCAAGCGTCGACCATCTCGCGCTCCGTTGCCAAGCGTTCATTGACCGCGTCAAGCGTCGAGCGCCGCTCATGGACCGCTCTCATAACCGTCGGATTCGCACCGTGAATTCGCCTCAGGGCGGCCGCGGACAACTCATCATCGATCGTCGGCTCGAGCCGTGCGACCACGGTCGCGTGTGTTGCGGAGAGCACCGCGGCGTCTCTTGCTTGTGACAGCGAAGCCGCTGTGTCGCGCAACCGGTTGTCGTGCTCCTTGAAGTCCGTAAGACTCGAACGAACGAGCCGGATGAGCGCCCGGAGGCGCTTGCACCGGCGCCGGATGTCGTGGATTACGGCGTCCGTATCGTGGGGCGCCTGCTCGAGCGACGCAATGGCTCTATCGAGCTGATCCGCAGCAATTCGTCGGACTGCATCGGCGACCGACTCTGATCTTCTGAACCGAAACGACATTGACTGCATCGAGGCCTGGTCGGGAGTCACTATTGTGCCCGCCGAGGCTCTGGATTGCAGGCAAAGCGCTTCAGCGGTGCGCGTAAGATCAAATACCGCGCGGCTTCGCGGCCGCCCGCTCTAGACCCGGCTTGTTTGAAGCTGGTTCGAACAGACGGCACGCGCCATGCGGGCTTTGAACTGGCCTCGCGCGCGGCGGGACGTGTAGCATCGGCTGGAAAAGAATCGGGGGGAGTGGACATGTCTTCGACACCGGAACCAGAACGGACGAAACTCAGCGACCTCGCGTCAGCCGCGAGCAGCCCGCACACTGTGCTTAGGTCGACGCCTTACATTGCGCTCGCGGCCGCGGCGCTGCTCGGGCTCTGCCCGGCGCAGGCCCAAACACCGGCGGGCGACTGGCCGATGTACAACCGCGACCTGGCCGGCACCCGTCACTCGCCGCTCACTCAGATTACCCCGGAGAACGTCGCTGGCCTTCGACAGGCATGGTCTTATCCGATCGGGCGCGACGCAACGGCTGGCGGATTGACGGGCGGCTCGGAGTTCACACCGGTCGTCGTCGATGGTGTCATGTACGTCGCGGCAGCTGACCGCATCGTCGCACTCGATGCCGACACCGGCGAGGAGCTCTGGGCGTATCTGCCGCGCAGCGGTCCGCCTTCACGGCGCGGTGTCGCCTATTGGGCAGGCGATGGCACAAGACCGGCTCGCGTGTTCTTCACGTCCGGCCGAAGCCTGATCGGCCTGGAGGCTGACAGCGGCGTCCCCGCGAGGGGCTTCGGCGACGGCGGTGTCGAGATCATGCCGGTCGTGTACAACGCCGCCCCGCTCGTCTACGAGAATCTGCTCATCGTCGGCTCGAATAGCGCGCCCGGCAGCGTGCGCGCGTTCGATGCGGTCAGCGCGCGCGAGATCTGGGAGTATCGCTCCACACCTCAGGCCGGTGAAGAAGGCATTGAGACCTGGGAGAACGAGAGCTGGGTCGGCCAGCCGAATCTCCTGCACTGGGCATTCTCGATGACGCTCGATGCAGAGCGCGGACTGCTGTACACGGCGTTCGAGAGCCCTGGCCCCTACGACTACTACGGCGGCGATCGCCCGGGCGATAACCTATTCGGAAACTCTATCATCGCGCTCGATGCGTCTACCGGCCAGCGGCAATGGTATTTCCAGACCGTGCACCACGACATCTGGGATTACGATCTGCCCGCCCCACCCGGGCTGCTCGATGTAGTTATCAACGGCGAGCCCACGCCGATACTCGCGCAGGCCGCGAAGACCGGCTTCATGTATATCCTCAACCGCGCGACCGGGGAGCCCGTGTTCGGCATCGAGGAGACGCCTGTTCCCGCGAGCGACGTACCCGGCGAGTGGACCTCCCCGACGCAACCGATTCCGGTCAAGCCGCCGCCGCTCGCCAAGGTCAGCTACTCCCCGGAAGACATCGTTACAGCCGAAGACACGACCGAGGCGCACGCACGCTATTGCCACGAGTTCGCCGCACGCAGCGGCGGCTTTCACAACGAAGGGCCGTTCACACCTTATATATATCGCGCGCCGGGTGCGCCGCCGCGCTCGACACTGCTGTTTCCAGGCTCGATCGGTGGCGCCAACTGGGGCGGCACGGCATCCGACCCCTCACTCGGTTACGTGTTCGTCAACACGATGGACGAGGCGAGCCCGGGCTGGATTCAGGCGCGCGCGCCTGGATCGGAGCTGCCTTTCCGGCGCAACAGCATCGGCGGGCCGACGTCGCGCTTCTGGTGGGCCGAGGGCGACCCCGAGGTTGGCAACATCGTCGGCGGCGGCGAGCGCGCCTGGCCCTGCAACAAGCCGCCGTGGGGACATCTCGTGGCGGTCAACGCCGCGACGGGCGACATTGCCTGGAAGGTGCCGCTCGGCCTTACCGAGCAACTGCCAGAGAATAAGCAACTCACGGGAAGACTCAACATGGGCGGACCGATCACAACGGCCAGCGCCCTCGTGTTCATCGGCGCGACCAACGACCGCCGCTTGCGGGCGTTTGACTCACGCACCGGACGCGAGCTCTGGGTCACGCGGCTCGACATGAGCGCGCACGCCGTGCCGGTGACCTATGCCGGGCGCAGCGGCAAGCAGTATGTCGCCGTCATGGCCGCTGGCGCTTCGGCGATCGACGATCCGACACCGCCCGGGGCTGAAGCCGTCGTCGCGTTCGCGCTGCCGGATTGACGAAGACCACATCGCTACACTTGCCCGGGCGTTCACGATAGGTAACGGCAGCCATCGGCCAATTGCATCGCGGCTAACCCGGCCCGCACGCTGCCCCGATCGAGCCGAGCGCGACGGGGGCAGCGCAGGCTGCTAGCAACAACGATCCGCAGCGTATCGTAATACTAACCGTGCTCGCCGGGCGGCAGCGGCACGAAGCCCCGCCGCTGCTCCGGCCACAATCGGTTCGCCGGCTCGCAGGACTTCACGCTGCGAGCGCACAGCTGCTCAGTCCACTCACATTTAAAGAATGAGCGTTGGCTCGCGCGCCGTTGCGGAGAGAATGCGACCCTGACGGCGCGGGAGTGCTGACTCTCACCAAACCCCGTTTCGGCTT
>JAHEEM010000045.1 GCA_024640695.1 Rhodospirillaceae bacterium
ACGTGGATCCCGACGGAAATATTTGGGTGACCGATGCCGTCAGCGCCGAGCACACGCCGCCGGGTGCGCGCGGGCACCAGGTGGTGAAGTTCGGCCCCAGTGGCCGCGTGCTCATGGTGCTTGGCAAGCCAGGCACGCCTGGAGACGGCCCAGATCGCTTCAACGCGCCGAGCGACGTCGTCGTTGCGGACAACGGCGAGATCTTTGTGGCTGATGGGCACGGTACCGACACCAATAACCGCATCATGAAGTTCTCGGCCGACGGTGACCTCATCAAGAGCTGGGGCCGCACCGGATACGCACCGGGAGAGTTTCGTGAGATTCACGCGCTGGCCATCGATAATGATGGCCGCTTGTTCGTCGCCGATCGCTGGAATAACCGCATCCAGATCTTCGATCAGAATGGAAATTTCCTCGCGATGTGGACCCAGTTCGGTCGGCCGAGCGGGATATCCTTCGATGCCCAGGGCCAGATCTTCGTCGCTGATTCGGAGTCGGACGATATCCAGAATCCGGGCTGGGAAATGGGTATCCGAATCGGCGATGCGCGCACCGGCTGGGTCAGCGCATTCATTCTTTATCCATGGGGAGATCCGCGCTCGCCAGCCGGGAACGGTGCCGAGTTCGTCGCCGTGGATCGCGACGGCAATATCTACGCAGGCGAGCCGCGGCCGCGTCGGCTGCAGAAGTACGTTAGGGTCCGGCCCTAGCTGATCTTAAGTGTCCAGGGGCCGCAGCTCGTGAATATGCTGCTCCCAGTGCTGGCCGTCGAACTCTTGCCCAATCGTCACCGAGTCCACGGTTCCGGGGTCGAGACAGCGCGCGTTCACGCTGTATCCGTCGGGGTGGGAGCGCGGGACATAGAAAGTCTTGATTCCGCAGCTCGAGCAGAACAGGTGATTGGCGATTCGCGTGTTGAAGCGATAGCTAGTTAGTGCATCCTTTCCCGCGATAAGCCGAAACTGAGCGGCAGGGACGATCAGATGCAGGAATCCGCCGCGAAGGCAGATCGAGCAGTTGCAGCGGGTCACGCATAGTGATTCTTCGGCGTCGACCTCGAAGCGGACGCGGCCGCAGTGACAGCTCCCTAGGTGTGTGCGCATAAGATACCCCGGGAGGTTAGCAACGCAGCTCCAGTGCTGTGCACAGAAACCGCATGAGCGGCCGGGCGTCTGCGAAACGCGCGAGCACGTAGTCCAGAAACTCCGGCTCGGTGATGTCGCCGATTTCGTAACCAGTGATTCCGATGAAATCTTTGCGTCGTAGATCCTCTGCCATCGGATGCTCGGCGGCGTAGCCGCGCGGCATTCGCTTTAGCTGTTCACCGGCCAGCTCGAAATGCGCCGCCAATCGCTTGGCATCCCGGGCGCGTCGCCAGGTTCCGGGGGATTCGGCAATCTTCGTCCGAATCGCGCCGAGCGTGTCCGCGTCGGGCCGCCAGATCCCGGCCCCGACGAAGCATTCACCCGGCTCGATGTGCAGGTAGAAACCCGGCGCGTGAATGTCCCGGCCGAATTCATGACGGAACTGGATACCGATATTCGTCTTGTACGGGAGCTTGCTCTTCGAGAAGCGCGTATCTCGATAGACACGCATCAGCGAGCCGCCGTTGCGTTTGGCGCTTGCGGTGAAACGTGGCGAGATACGCCTGAGCCCGGGGCCGATCGCGTCGATGAAGGCCAGTGCCGGCTCCCGGACGGAGTTCTCGTAGCGTTGCCTGTTCTCGTTAAACCACGTGCGGTCGTTGTTCGCCGCGAGCTCACTGAGGAAAGCGACCGTGTCGGTGCTGAAGCCGCGAAAGTCAGTGATCCGGGCGGTAGGCAAGCTCGTTCGATCCTCGTTTAGTCGGCCGAAGAATTTAGCCGCGCTGCGACCGTGGCGCAGCCGGGAAATCCGGGTGAAAGAATAGCAACATCAATCTGCCGTCCTGTGACACTCGCCAGGCGCGCCAGTCCAACAGATCAGCGCAGGGTTGCTTGGATGCCAAGGTGCTCCGCGGTCTGCTAGTCGGAGATCTGCTGCTCTTAATCGCGAATGCTCGGGTTAGCGCGCGCAAGGCCTGCAAGGATCGCGGCGGCTGCGACACGGTCGCCGCCGAGCGACCATCCGCCATCAACGGGTACGACGGCGCCTGTGATGAACTCGGCCTGCCTCGACGACAACATCAATGCAGCTGCGGCAACGTCCTCGACCTGGCCGAGGCGGCCGAGCGGGACGCTATCGGTCACGGCCGCGAGTGCCTCCGGGGTCGGCGCCAGGCGGCGCATGCCTTCGGTGGCGTCGATTGGTCCAGGGATGATCGAATTGACGCGGATGCCATAGGGACCCCACTCCATTGCGAGCACGCGAGTGAGCATGTCCACGCCGGCTTTCGCGGCGCAGACGTGAATCTGAGCGACCATCGGATTAATCGCCTGCGGCGCCGAGATGTTGATGATGCTTGCGCCTGGTTTGCGCAGAAATTCGAATCCGCCGTGCAGCACGTTGAAAGAGCCGAGCAAATCGATATCGACGACCGCCTTGAAGCCGTTCGGGGACAGATCCTGGGCCATCGCCGGAAAGTTGCCGGCCGCGCCGGACACGAGCACATCGATTGCACCGTGCGCTTCGTAGGTGCTGCGTAAGGCGGCCTTTACTTCCTCCGGGTTGCGCACGTCGGCGCTAAACCCGACGGCCGCGCCGCTGCCGACATTCTTGATTGCACGCACCGCTGCATCGATCTTTTCCTGGTTGCGGCTCAGTATCCCCACGCGGGCGCCGGCCCTCGCGAAGCCGAGCGCGATGCCGAGGTTGATGCCGCTGCTCCCGCCCGCGACGAAAACGGTCTTATCCTCGTGTTCACGTTTGGTGCTCATCTGCGCCTGTGTCATTGCTGCGCGAAGCGTCTCGCTGGCCGCGGCGGTTGCGTATCAGATGCCGAGTTTGGCGAGGGTGTCGGCGACATCGCCGAGAATACGGGCGAGCCGTGGGTACTCGGCCTCGAACTCGACAGTGGCCTGTTGAACGCGGTCCTGGAGCTGCGCGCCAGCCGGGGCCGTTTCAGGTTCGGCCGTCTCTCCGAGCAGGGTCTCGATATCGTCGGCAACGTGCCGGAGCTGCTGGCGCAGCGCCGGATCGAGGTCGTTCGCAGAAGCCAGCTCCTCGTGGAGCTCGCTCAAGTGCTGCTGCAGGGCTTTTCTCGGCATGTCTGAGGTCGCGTGCGTGAGGAATGAATCTGCGAGCATCGTAACTGATTGGCCACCAGCCTGCCCAGCGATGTCTCTCGGCTATCCGCGGCCTTCGCGGCACTGGGACTTCCTTGTCCGGCGGCCGCTCTCGGCCGTCCATGGCCTTCGCGGCACTGGGACTTCCCTGTCCGGCGGCCGCTTCCGCGAGAATGGAGAGACGCTCTAGTAAGAACCCGCGACAGCAACGGTAGCGCGGCTGCGCGGATCGACGCTGGAGGGCTGGCGGTCCACTGATCGAACCCACATGCGCGCATCGTCGCGGCAGGCTGAATCCGTCGGCGCGCAGGCGATCCACCAGTACTGCGAGTTCGGCGCTCGCGCGATGAAGAAGCTGTCGGCATACGTCAGCCACTGCACCTGCCCAACCTGCTCGCCCTGCTGAACCGTCGCGCCGATGCGCTGGTCTCCAGGGCGAACGAGCAGCTGGCCAGCGCGCTCGGAGTCGTTGCATACCCAGCGCCCGGCCTGCCGGCCAATTCCTTCCGCGCATCCATAGACAGCCAGCGGATCGATGCATGCATTGATGAGTCCGGCCTCGATCATCTCGCCGAAGTTGTAGACGGCGTCTTCACGAAGGCATTGATTACGCGGCAGGCTCGTTGCCGCGTCTGCCTGCGATGGCGTTGCGCCCGGTCGCAGCTGCCAGATCATCTCGCCTAAGGAAAATTCTATTCGGTCGGTAAGCCGGGTCGCCGTGCGCTCCGGCTCGGGTGCGTAGCGCCAGCGGCGCACGGCAGCCAGCGCGGCGC
The DNA here is from genome assembly GCA_024640695.1 of Rhodospirillaceae bacterium. Classification (GTDB taxonomy): domain Bacteria; phylum Pseudomonadota; class Gammaproteobacteria; order Steroidobacterales; family Rariloculaceae; genus JAHEEM01. Next base: position 3,977 of record JAHEEM010000045.1, read on the forward strand.
TATCGAATACGCCGGCAGGCTCTGATTCGACGACCTCAGCATTCTCCACGCCGCCATCGGCGGTCACATCGAACGTGACTGCGACATGGCCCTCGATGCCGCGCTGCTGTGCCTGCGCAGGATACTCTGCGTTCCAGCGTATCAATGGCTCGAGCGGGCCATCGGCAGCGTCTGCCGCAACGTCCTCCCCGCGGATTGCCGTCACCGTGCCGTCGGTCGCGTTGTCGGCGCAGACTTGGCAACTCTGAACGAGGATGTTCGGATTTTCACGTGGACTCATCCAGTCTAGGCGATGCGCCCCTTCCACGACCGTGGTCACGAACGGCTGGCCGTCTACGAAGTAATCGACGCGCGCGCACTGCGGGCTGTCGATCGTCACGTCGATCCAGTTTTCTCGCGCCGCAACTTCGGCAGTGCAGCTAGCGATGATTGTCGTGCAGTCGCAGCGCCACTGCGCGAATGCGCTGAGTGGGCTTGCAGCCCAGGCCACGGTTGTGATCAACAGCGCCGTTCTGAGAGACATCTTGGCTGTTCTCCTCGAGCAGGTGCTCTGAATGTTGTTATCCCTGAGGTTGAGAACTGAGCGTCACCTCCAATCTTAACGCAACGTGTGATCAGGCCGCATATGGCGCTGAAGCGGGAAGCGTGCCCGCGCGTTAAGGGCCGGGGGCGGCCGACGAAGAGTTTATTATGTTTAATCAATTCGACGGCCTTCGCGGCACTGGGACATCCCTGCCCGGCGGCTTACTCGAAGACGAAACGGATGCGGGTGTACGTTGTTTGCGAAATCGGCTGATCGAGAAAGATGCGGGGCTCGAAGCGCCAGTTCTGCACTGCGGCGACGGCTTCGGTTCGGAACAGCTCTTCGTGCGAGCCGGCCACGGCCATAACGTCGGTGGTGGAGCCGTCGGGTGTGACTACGAATTCGAGGTCGACCCAACCTTCGATTTCGAGGTTCGCGGCCGAGGAGGGATAACGGGGTGGCACATAAGCCGCGAGGACCAGGGTTGCTGCGGGCACCGGCGTCCCCGACTGGGCCTCGATGAGCCGTTCGGTTAGCGCCGCTCGAGCCTGCTTGACTCGCCTCGTATCTGCGCCGAACCCGGCCGCCTCGTCAAGCCAGGTCTCGGCTGCGGCAGCATCGACAGCCTGTGTGGCCTCGTCGGCGCGTTGGAACACAGTTACGAGCAGCGCGTCGCGCGCCTCCGTGACGGCGGGGTCGCTGTCATCAACCTTGGCCATGAGGTTGAAAAAATGCTTGGCGCTTTCGCCTTCCGGAAGTAATAGCTGACCGGCGCTGAGCGCTGCATCGAACTGTCCGCGAAGTCGCCGCAGCGGGCTGATGGCGGGCGGCGCAGCGGGCGCCATCGCGCGTCGCGGCGGAGCCTCCGTCGCAGGTTTAACGGCAGCGATGAGCACCGCAGGCGCGTCAGCCTCGGCCTCCCGGCCTGCGGCGCTTTCCTCGATTTGGGTTGTCATCTGGAGCGCGGCGGCGTGGTCGGGAAGCCGCGCAAGCACCGCCTCGATGCTTTCCTTTGCAGCTTCGATTCTGCCTTGCTCGAGCGCAGTCGACGCGCGGGCCACGATGGCATCGGCAACGCGCTTAGCGCCGTCGCGCGCTGCCGCATTGGCTGGGTCAGACTCGAGTATCTCCATATACAGCGACCAGGCACTATAACGCGGGGGCTCGAACAGCATGCCGGCCGCTTGCGCGAGTTCGGCAAGACGCAGTGACTCTTCGATAGTGCGATCGGCCACGGCCGAGGTGGGGATCACTGCCTCGGCCGTTGGGCTAGTAGACATCACGCCGGAATTTCTCGGCGAGTCAACGAGGGTGGTGGCACCCGCCCACGGCTTGGCAAGGATCAGCCAGCTTAGGCCCACGCTGGCAACCACGGCAGCGCCGAGATACAGCAACAGGTCGTTTGCATCCAGGCCTGCCGCTGAGCGTGCGCCGGGCTTGCTCACGCCCAGAGCCGCCTGACCGATTTGAGCTTCTCGAAAACGCCGTTGAAGACGCCCGAGTCGCTGGCATCCACGACATGGCGACCCTTAAGAACAGGATTCGCTCGGAGCGCGCGATGATGCTGCTGCGCAGCGTGCAGGCTCACTGCGCAACGGCCCGCGGATATGGGCTTTTGCAGGAATCTAAAAATCTGGCCATGGTTGATCAGCCAGACCATATCGAGCGCGTCACGATGCTCGGAGATAACGATCGTCACGAGCTCCGGCAAATGTCGCTTGAGACTTGCGGTCATTGTCTGGATCGTCCTGCGATCTCCGGCCACGTCGGTCATGAGCACTCCGGGTTGGTGCTCGGTGAGAATCCTCACCACCTGGACGATGTTGGAGGCGATATGCACGGGAAAGCGGTCCTGGGCGGCTTCCGTGACTGTATGTATTACGTCTGGATCAGCAGTGAACACAATCACGCTGTCGTTAACAGTTTCGCGCAGTTGCGATCGCTGGTAGAGCTCTGTGATCGGCGTTACGGGCGCGGGTCTTTTCGGCTGGATCACATCGGTGGCGGCGAGCTCCTGCTCTGTCATGGTCCGTGTGAAATCCTGCGTGTCGACAGTATCGATCAATTCCTGCGGTGACTCTTCCGAGAGAATCTCGTGAGCGAGCTGTTCTCGCGGGTCGATCGGCGCTGCGTCGGCTGGACTTTCTTTGAGCTCCGCGCTTGAGCGAGCGGCTTCGACGGCAAGCTCGAGCGACTCTCGCAGCTGCGCGAGCGGGCAGGGCTTGGTGAGGAAGCGAAAGACCTCGCCATCGTTGATCGAGCCTTCGATCGCGTCGAGATCGGCGTATCCCGTCAGCAGGATTCTTACGGTTTGTGGTGAGAGCTCGCGGACTGCCGCGAGGACCTCGACGCCGGTCATGTGGGGCATGCGGTGATCGGCAACGATGACGTCGATTTTATGTCCCTTGATGACCTCGAGGGCTGCTGCCCCGTCTGTTACAAGGAATAGCTCGAACCGGCGCCGAAACATGATGCGCATCGAGTTGAGCACGCGTTGCTCGTCATCGACGAACAGGACTCGTGGGATGGGGTCGTGCGTGATCCCTTGAGCGTTCATGACCGGTGTCTATCCGGCTGCGGCGAGGTTGGCTGGGTGCTGGAGCGCGGCGGCGCTTTCGTCCGCCTCCAAGCCGGCGCCATCGCTAGATGGCCCAGCAACCGAACTGCTAGCGGCAATCGGCAGAATGATCGTGAATGCCGAGCCCTTGCCCAGCTCCGACTCGATTCGCAGCTCACCGCCATGGGCCTGGATAATCTGATCGACGATCGACAGGCCCAGGCCGGTCCCCGTGCCGACAGCCTTGGTGGTGAAGAATGGGTCACGTACCTTCGCGAGGTTCTCCGGCGAGATTCCGCAGCCGGTGTCGGAGATGGTGACCGCAATGTGGTTCTCGCCATGCAGCGCCGATCGCAAGACAATTTCACCGTGGCTCTCGATCGCCTGCGCGGCGTTAGTGAGCAGGTTCAGGAATACCTGGTTGATCTGAGAGGGTGCGCCTCTAATCTTCGGTATCTCGCCGAAGAATTTGCTGATATTCGCCTTGTGCTTGAGCGCGCTACGCGCAATCAACAGACTTCGCTCCAGGCCCGCGTTGACGTCGAAGGATTCCACGGGAGAACGGTCGAGGCGGCTGAAATCCTTGAGACCCCGAGCCATCTCGGTCAGATCGTCGAGCCCTGAGCAGCTGTCGGCCAGAAGTTCGTTGGCTTCCTCTATGCTCGCGAGCAGCTCATCTTCGACGACCGAAATCTGCAGCTGCTTCAGCGCCTGGGCCAACGCGAGCTGATAGGCTTTGCGGTCGGGAAACTCGTCAGGTCTCAGCGAGAACGCGGCGCTGCAGCGGCGCGTAAAGTTATCAACAAGATCCAGACGCTCGCGGATGAGCTCGGCGTTGTTCGCCAGGTAGAGCAGTGGCGTATTGATTTCGTGGCTGATGCCGGCAATGAGCTGGCCCAGAGACGACATCTTCTCGGCATGCACGAGCTGAACTTCAGATTCCTTGAGGTCTAACAGCGTGCGCTCGAGCTCTGCGGTGCGCTCGGCAACGCGCTTCTCGAGCGAGCCGTTCAGCTCCTCGAGTTCGGCATTGACGCGATTGAGGATCTGGTAGCTCTGACTAAGGCGCAACGCGATTACGGCGGCGGCACCGAGCAGCAAAATCGCGTATATCGCCAGCAGGGTACGTGCCTGGCTCACGGAGTCCAGTCTTGCCCGATAAAGATTCTCGGCTGCCGCGCCTAGATTGGCGCTGCTCGAAACGAGCGGTACCTCGGTGAGCCGCATGAGCGCCCTTGCGATGCGAGCTTTAGTCGACAGGATTGCTTCAGCAGCGCCGAGCAGAGCTTGGACCTCGCCGGGCATATTGGCGTTGATGCCTCTGTCGGCACGCAGTGTCTCGATCAATCCGCGCAGCTTGATATTCTCGACCTCGGCGTTGGGCGTGGCATAGTCGAGCGTGGTGGCGATGAGCTCGAAGGTCGCTCGCGCAGCCTCTTCGAGGCGTATCTCGTGCATCTTTTCCACGACGCCTGGTCCGTTGCGGCTCACCGTGTCGAGATTGCGCACCAGGGCGTCCTGCTCGCTGGACACGCTGTGTATCAGTGCCGACGCGTCGTTTACCGCTGCCGCGTAGTTGTCGAAGCGGCTATTGACGCGTTCGAACTCAGCCGGCCGGCCGCCGATCTCGGTGAGCTGTGCGCGGAGCTCGTCGGGACTGCGCTCGAAGCGCGCCATTAGAGGCAGAGCCGCTTCGCCAATTGACTGGTTGCTTGCATGCGCGGATTCGAGCGTGGCCATAAGCGTCCCGAAATCTGCGCGCACGCGCTCGAGCTCGGTTATGGCTTGCCGGTGCGCGAGATGCTGCTCAACCGCCATAGGCCGGGACTCCAGCACGAGGATGGCCAGCATCGCCAGAGCGCCGGTTGCTAGACCTGCGGATATCAGCCTGTGTCGCATAGCAGCGGGGGGTAGGTAATTGGAGATCTAGCAACACTAGGGAAGGGCGGCCGAACTTACAGTGACAGGTTTCACAGAGGCTCGAGTCCGGGCCCGTAACGGCTGGAGTTTCCAGGCCGCTGGTTACGTTATGTTTAATTGACTCGGTTCGGCCTCGATCGCAACGCCTGGATCCCTGAGCGGCCCGCTGGGGCGGCGTGCAATGCGCAAGGTTTTAATCGGAAGCAATTAGCCCGCCGCAATGGAGCCGATGGCCGCAATGTCCTCGCCGCTTGGCTGCTGGTACAGGCGCAGGCCGAACTCGTCGACGATCACCATCAGATGGTCGAAGATGTCCGACTGGATGTCCTCGTAGGCCGCCCAGCTCGTGACGTTCGTAAACGCGTAAATTTCTAGCGGTAATCCTTGCGGGCTCGGCTGCAGCTGCCGCACGAGGAGGGTCAGGTCCTGATGAATCCTCGGGTGATGCCGAAGATAGCTGATGACATAGGCGCGAAACGTGCCCATGTTCGTGAGTCGCCGCAGGTTGGCGTTGTCGGTGTCGCCGACACGCGCGTTGTAGCTCGCCAACTCCGCTTGCTTCAGATCGATGTAGTCTCTGAGCAGTCCGAATCGCTTGAATTTGCTGGTCTCAACGTCGGTCAGGAACCGGATCGAGCTCAGGTCGATATACAGACTGCGCTTGATCCGCCGGCCGCCCGACATGCTCATACCGCGCCAATTCTTGAATGACTGCGCGATGAGCTTATGCGTCGGGATCGTCGTTATCGTTTTGTCCCAGTTCTGCACCTTGATCGTATGCAAGGCGATATCGATGACGTCGCCGTCCGCATCGCAGCTCGGCATCTCGATCCAGTCTCCGACACGCACCATGTCGAGGGTTGTGAGCTGGACGCTGGCAACCAAAGACAGAATCGTGTCCTTGAAGATGAGCAGCAAGACCGCAGTCATCGCTCCCAGACCGCTGAGCAGAAGCACAGGGCTACGCTCGATCAGAATTGCGATGATGAGCACCGCCGCGACCGCGAACAGGACGATCTTGGCCACCTGGATGAACCCTTTGAGCGGCCGCTCCTTGGCAACCGGGAAGCGTTCGTAGACTGCATTGGCGGCCGTGAATGAGGCGCTGGCCGCGAGGCTCGCCATGAGCACCGTGTAGGCCAGGGCTAAGTTACGACCGAGTGCAACTGCTGCGTCACCGAGCCCAGGGATCATTGCGAGGCCGAAATAGACGACCAGCGCGGGCACAATTTGAGCGAGGCGAACGAAAAATCCTGATGCGGCGAGCGCCTCGTCCCAGTGCGCCTGCGTATTGTGCGCGAGTCTCGCTATGCTTCTGGCCAACAGGCGTCTGGCGATCAAGTCCGCCACGATCGCGAGCACGCCGATGAGCGCGAGACCAAGTAACGTCGCGACCCAAGGCGGCAGAGTAGCGAGGATTGGGTCGATTTGGCTGGCCCAACTGTCCATGACGGGTGCTCGGGGATTAGACTGATGGGGTAAGGTACGGGAGCAGAAGTAAGCCTTGGATAGTAACAGACCAGCGCCAGTAGGCCCTCACAGCATCGTCGCCATCCCTGGTTTGCGCGAGCCTGAGCAGGCTATGCCGTCGCACACGCTCGCGCGGGTCAAAGCGAAGCTTCGCGGGCTGACCGGTAAGGCCATCGCGGACTACGCGATGATCGAAGCGGGCGATCGCGTAATGGTCTGTCTGTCGGGCGGCAAGGACTCCTACACCATGCTCGACATGCTGCTGAGCCTGCGGCGCCGCGCCCCGGTCGATTTCGAGCTCATTGCCGTGAATCTGGATCAGAAGCAGCCTGGGTTTCCTGCTGACGTCCTGCCGGCCTACCTTGAGCGTCTCGGTGTGCCTTACCTGATCGTCAACGAGGACACCTATTCGGTCGTCAAGCGAGTGATCCCCGGCGGTAAGACCATGTGTGGGCTGTGCTCGCGCCTGCGCCGGGGTATCTTGTATCGGACCGCGGCGGAGATCGGCGCCACCAAGATCGCGCTAGGCCACCACCGTGAGGACATCGTCGAGACCTTGTTCTTGAACATGTTCTTCGGTGGCCGGCTCAAAGCGATGCCGCCGAAGCTCGTAAGCGATGACGCTCGGCATGTCGTCATCCGTCCGTTGGCCTACTGCGAGGAGAGGGAAATTGCGCGCTATGCCCGCGGGAGGCAGTTTCCGATTATTCCATGCCGCCTGTGCGGGTCTCAGGATAACGCGCAGCGAAAGCGTATCAAGGCGATGCTAGCGGAATGGGAACGCGAGGATCCGGGCCGCACGGGGCGCCTGTTTCGCAGTCTGAAGAACGTGAGCGCATCGCATCTCGCTGACCCCGAGCTGTTCGACTTTGCGGGTCTCAAGGCCCGCTGAGCCAAACCCCGCATGTTTCACCGGGCAGGTGCTCGCGCCCGCTCGGCACGCTCGCGTACGGACCTGAGTGCGTTGATAACGTCGCGACGCAGTGGTGCGGCGAGAAGGAAATTTGGAACCAGAATACCGGCGTCGAGATCGAGGCGGTAAACAACCCGGGTGCGGGTTGATGTTTCCGGGATGAGCCACCAGAGCGCGTCGAGACGTTTGAGTGGGCCGCTCACGCGGCTCACAGTGATCCGCTGGTAAGGCTCGTAGTCGAGCCGGAACTCATGCTCGAAGCTGGGCAGGAACCAGCGCAGCTTGGCGCGCTGCCGGAAAACCTCAGATCGACCGCCGTCGAGGGTTTCGACCATCTCGCAGCTCTCGACGTTCTCGAGATATTCCGGCGCCGACTCGCAGTCCCGCAGTATTGCCCAGATCTGCTTGGGCGTCGCCTCGACCGCCACGGCCGCTTGAACGCGGCCACGGAAACGCAGATCTTCTCCGAAATTGAATTGAATTTCGTGGTTTGAGAGCCTATCTTCGTCGATCCAGGCGGTATCGGGCTCCTGGCCGAGCGCTGCGTGCGCCACGAGCAGCAGCCCCAAACTCAGCGCGATGCGCCCCCGGCCGGTTTCAGTTGGCGTTCTCATCTACGACTGAATTGCGCAGCGTCCCCAAGCCGCGGATATCGATTTCCACAGTGTCGCCTGGCTTCATCCAGATCGGCGGCTTGCGCACGCGGCCGACGCCGCCCGGCGTTCCGGTGACGATAATGTCGCCGGGGGCGAGCGGCGTCCAAATCGAGCAGTACTCGATCAGGCTCGGGATATCGAAGCACAGGTCGCTGACAGACGCGTCCTGCAGGACCTCGCCGTTGATGCGTGTTTGCAGGTGGAAGCGTCCCGGGTCGGGTTGCTCATCGCTGGTGAGCAGCCAGGGCCCGAGCGAACCACTGCGGTAGAAGTTCTTGCCGGCCGTGAACTGAATCGTATGGTATTGAAAGTCCCGCACGCTGCCTTCGTTGCAGCACGTATACCCGGCGACATGCTCGAGCGCCTGGCGTCGGCCTATATGCCAGCCGGGCCGGCCGATGATGACGGCAAGCTCGCCCTCATAGTCGAGGTTGGTCGAGACCTTGGGTCTGACGATAGCCTGATCGTGGCCGACGAAGGTGTCTGCGAAGCGAGTAAAGAGAACCGGGTGGCGTGGAATTTCCCGCCCAGTCTCCTTGATGTGGCTCAGATAGTTGATTCCGACGCAAAGTATTTTTCCCGCGTTGGGAATGACGGGAAGATGGGCGATCTCCGACATATCCAGGTCCGGTGGAGCGTCGGCAAGCCCCCGAAGCTCATCGAGCGCGCCAGACTCGAGCACGGCTTTTAGGTCCGGATAGCGCCCCCGCAACCGTCGGCCCGCGTCGATGACGCCGCTTGCGTCTCGCACGAGGCCATAACTCGGGCTACCTTGGTACTGGAAACTGATCAGACGCATTGCTCAAACCCCCCTGGTGTGCTCGCGCGCGCTCGGCCAGGCGCGCGCCGACTGAACGGTGCGCAGTCACGGCCGATCAGGTTCGATTGCGCGCCTCGTCCGCTAGCCTCGCCACTGCATCGGTCAGCGGCAGCGCCTGCTGGTCTTTTTCGCCAAGGCGGCGGATAGACACGCTGCGCTGCTCGACTTCGCGCTTGCCTAAGGCGATGATCACGGGCGCCTTGGCGACGGCATGCTCGCGCACCTTGTAATTGATCTTCTCGTTCCTGAGGTCACCCTCGCCGCGTAAACCCGCCGCCGCGAGCGCGTCGAGCACTTCCGCCGCGTAGGCATCTGCATCAGAGGTGATCGTTGCAACGATCACCTGCACGGGCGCCAGCCACAGCGGCAGCCTGCCGGCGTAGTGCTCCAGCAGAATGCCGATGAAGCGTTCCAGCGAGCCGAAAATCGCTCTGTGCAGTAATACCGGGGTGTGTTTGTCGCCGTCCTCGCCGATATACGTGGCACCGAGTCGGCCCGGCAGGTTGAAGTCGACCTGCAGCGTACCGCACTGCCATTCGCGGCCAATCGCATCGCGCAGCACAAACTCGATCTTGGGTCCATAGAACGCCCCCTCGCCGGGGTTGTGGACGTAGTCCAGGCCCAGGTCGTTCATTGCGTCTTTCAAGGCGTTCTCAGCCCGATCCCAGACCGCGTCGCTGCCGACACGTCGCGCCGGGCGATCGGCGAATTTGATCAGCACCTCGTCGAAGCCAAGGTCTCGATAGATACCGAGCAGCAGATCGCAGACCGCGCCCGTCTCGCGCGTAATCTGCTCCTCCGTGCAAAAAATATGCGCGTCATCCTGCGTAAAGGCCCGCACCCGCATGAGCCCGTGCAGGGCACCCGATGGCTCGTAGCGGTGGACCTTGCCAAACTCCGAAATACGCAGCGGCAGCTCGCGATAGCTGCGCAGGTCGTTTTTGAACAGCTGCACGTGGCCCGGACAGTTCATCGGTTTGATGGCGAGGGTTCGGTCGTCCGCGGTGTGGCTCGTGAACATGTGCTCGCCGAAGCTTTCCCAATGGCCCGACGCCTCCCAGAGCGAGCGATCCATGAGCTCGGGCGTATTGACCTCGCGGTAACCCGCAGCCAGCTGCTTCGCGCGCATATAGCCCAGCAGGGTCTGAAACAGCGTCCAGCCCTTCGGATGCCAGAATGCTGCGCCGACGGCCTCCTCCTGGAAGTGGAACAGGTCCATGATGCGGCCGAGTTTGCGATGGTCACGCCGCTCCGCTTCCTCGAGCCGGTGCAGATATTCCTTCAGGTCCCTCTCACTGGCCCAGGCCGTGCCGTAGATGCGCTGCAGCATCTGGTTGCGGGAGTCGCCCCGCCAATAGGCGCCAGCGAGCTTGGTCAGCCGGAACGCCACGCCGAGGCGGCCGGTCGACGGCAGGTGAGGGCCTCTGCAGAGATCGATGAACCCGCCCTGCCTGTACAGGGATATCTCCTCGCCAGCGGGGATCGAGCCGATGATCTCGGCCTTGTAGTGTTCACCGAGATCGTTGAAAAAGTGTACGGCCTCATCTCGATCCCAAAGTTCACGCTCTATTGCCTCGTCGCGCTCGACGATCTCGCGCATGCGCGCCTCGATGCGTTCGAGGTCCTCGGGTGTGAAGGGCTCCGCGCGGGCGAAATCGTAGTAGAAGCCGTCCTCGATCGCTGGGCCGATCGTGACCTGGGTCTCGGGGTAGAGCTCCTTGACGGCTTCCGCCATAACGTGTGCTGCATCGTGGCGGAGAATCTCCAGCCCCGCGGGGCTGTCGCGAGTAATGATCTCGACGGTCGACGGCTCATGGAGCGGGAAGTTCAGGTCGAGGAGCCGTCCGTCGACGCGCAGCGCAACCGCGTCCTTGGCCAGACGGGCACCAATGGAGGCCGCAACCTCCAAACCGGTCACCGGAGTTGGCAGGTCGCGACTGGAGCCGTCTGGCAGTGTTATAACAGGCATTAGCTTTAGGGTTGCACGTGTCGCCGCGCATTGTACGATAAGAACAGCGAGAACCCAGCTCAGGATGCAGCCAAGGCGTGCATCAATTCCAGCATCCCCGCGCCGCGTAATAGAGGTCTGAATCATGCAGCCGATCCAAGTGCATATGTTTCCCTGCCTTAGCGATAACTATGGCTACCTGATTCACGATGCCGAGAATGACCTGACGGCTGCGATCGACACGCCTTCGGCGCAGGCTATCGAGGCGGGGCTGAGTGCCAAGGGGTGGCGATTGACGCATATCTTCAATACGCATCACCATGCTGACCATGCCGGCGGCAATCTGGAGCTCAAGGCCGCGACCGGCTGCAAGATCTTTGGGCCCAGAGCGGACGCGCGACGCATTCCGGGGATAGACGCCGAGTACGGTGACGGTGACACCTTTATGTTCGGCAACCATCCCGTGGTGGTCTTCGATACACCGGGTCATACGACCGGGCACATCGTCTACTACCTGCCCGAGGACGCAGTTGCCTTCGTCGGTGACACGCTCTTTTCGCTCGGCTGCGGCCGGCTATTCGAAGGCACCCCAAAGCAGATGTGGAACTCGCTGCAAAAGCTCATGCGTTGGCCCGGTGACACCGTGCTTTACTGCGCGCACGAGTACACCCAGGCGAATGCCCGATTTGCTCTGACCATAGAGCCCGGTAACCCAGCGCTCGTCGCGCGCAGCCGCGCCGTGGACGGGCTGCGTGCCCGGAATGAGCCGACAGTGCCGAGCACGCTCGAGCTCGAGAAGGCAACGAATCCATTCCTGAGGCCGTCTAGCCCCGAGATTCAGAAGGCGGTGGGTTGCGACGGCAACGACCTCGTCGAGGTCTTCGCCCGCGTTCGGGCGCTCAAAGACCAGTTCTAGCCCGCAAATCTAGCCGCAAGCCGATGACAGACTGTCATCTTGTCTGAGATCTGGCTCCAGTCATTAGGCTTGCCGGGCTGCCGCAGACCGGCACTGAGCGCAACAACCGCCCAGTGAGATTGGCGGGCTAGCGCCCGGATACCTCGGCGGAGAGGCGGCGACGGGAGTCGGGGCGGCCCTGCATCATGAGCCCTGCGCCGCTCTCGTTGATATGCGTAACGACGGCCCGACGGCGATGAAGGCGAATCGTGCTACCCAGGGTCACGGCGAAGACGAGGTTCACGACCGAGCCCGCGGGCAGCCCCATCGCTTTGATCTCGAGAAATACGCCCATTGCGGAGAGATTCTTTGCCCGGCAGCGCTGGAACCGGCCCCCGAGCACCGACAGATAGACGACTGTCGATACCTTATTTCTTGCCAGTAGTCGCCGTTCCGTTGTCATATGCTGCTCTTTCTAATTAGTCGATCTTATTCTTTCCGGTCGGCTAAGGATGCTTGTCGGCGTCACAAAATCAAGACACCAGTTTGCGGTGGCGCGCCAGCTGCCGAGTTGGCTCTAGGGCTGCGGTAGCCGAAGTCCCGAAAAGCCTATATCCCATGCCGGGCGCGAGTGTGACGCGGATATGATCGGGCTCGGGAGTGGAATCGAGGGGCTGAGGGCATCTGTCGCCAAGCGCCGATTATGTCGCGCCCTGCGCGCTGGAATTACCCGCCAAACCGAGCATTCTGCGGGCAATACGGTACCCTTGGCTGGCGTTCCGATGGGGACTGCAGTGGCCCCGACTCGGTGACCTGGCGTGTCTCGATCCCCGTGACGCAGTCATGGTGAATTGTTGACACCTGCAGGGCTAGGTCAGACAATAGTCGGCTTGTGTGCGCGGAGGGGTACCCAAGCGGTCAACGGGGGCAGACTGTAAATCTGCTGGCTATGCCTTCGTAGGTTCGAATCCTACCCCCTCCACCAGACTTGGGTGGTGGGGGTAAGTCAGACTTCAGGCGGGTGTAGTTCAACGGTAGAACCTCAGCCTTCCAAGCTGATGATGGCGGTTCGAGTCCGCTCACCCGCTCCATAGTGCGTACGAGTTTGGGCTGCGTTTAGTTGACGGTATGGTATTCAAGAGGGGCCTGGGTTAGGGCCGGAGGCGGGCTCGTAAGTTTCCCGCCCACATAGCTCAGTGGTAGAGCACTTCCTTGGTAAGGAAGAGGTCACCGGTTCAAGTCCGGTTGTGGGCTCCAAGGTTCGGCGGATCGACAACTCGACTCATTTTTTAGATTTGCTTTTGCTAGCGACGTGCATCCAGGCGGTGATACTGCCCGCGGGGGACGGTCAGTCTTATTTTAAGAGACCGGAGAAAAGTCTCAGGAGTACTCCTAATGTCCAAAGAAAAGTTTGAGCGCAAGAAGCCGCATGTGAATGTGGGGACGATAGGTCATGTGGACCATGGGAAGACGACGTTGAC
>JAHEEM010000046.1 GCA_024640695.1 Rhodospirillaceae bacterium
GGGTACCGTCGGCGGATTGTACGAGGCGCTGCCAATGGCGGGGTTGCCGATAACCGACTCCGCATGCTGCGCGACCTCACCGATCGAGATCGACTTCGACGGGAATCCAAGCACCTGAATGCGTTTGTCGCGGGCTTCGAGCTGCGAGGGTTTGACGCCGAGCAATGGAGCAGCCGCCTCAAACAGTATTTCGCGCGTGGCCTCTGCAGCACGCACGATGGCGTTTCCGGTTACATACGTCGTGCGGCTCGCGATGGCACCGGTATCCATCGGCGTGGAATCGGTGTCCGCCGACACGACGTGCACGTCGTCCGTGGCTATTCCGAGCGTTTCCGCAGCGATTTGCCCAAGCACAGTCAACGCGCCTTGGCCGGTCTCAACCGTGCCGGTCAACAGGGTCGCGGTACCGTCTGTATTCATCTTTACAGTCGCCGCACTGGGGTTAGCCATGACGGTGAACCCGATCGGGTACCACATACAGGCCATACCTTTACCGCGCCTCTTCATGCTTTCCACTCCTTCCAGCCGAAGCGTTCACTCGCCTGGATCAAGGACTCCTTAACCGCAACGCTCTGCAGCACCTGGCTCGTCGGGCTTGCGGAGCCCTCCGAGAAGGCATTACGCAGGCGAATCTCGAGTGGGTCGATGCCGAGCGCTGTCGCAATGTCGTCCATTTGTGATTCGTAGGCAAAACACACCTGCGGTGCGCCAAAGCCCCGCATCGCGCCCGTCGCCGTCTTGTTGGTATATACCGCGTAGGCCTCAACGAACAGGTTATCGATGTTGTACGGACCCGGCGCCAGAATCGAGCCTTTGCCGATTGTCGTGCCGGTCCATGAGCAGTAGGCACCGCCGTCTAAGATCATTTTGATCTTGCGGGCGAGAATCTTGCCTTCCTTGTTGACGCCGGTGGTGTAGTCCATCACGAACGGATGCCGGATTGTCGAGGAGATGAACTCGTCACCGCGCGTGAATGTGCACTTGACCGGCCGGCCTGTCTTTTTAGACAACAGGGCCAGAATCGGCTCGTTGGTGATCTCGTTCTTGCCGCCGAAGTTCCCACCGACGATCGTGCCGACCAGGCGAACGCGATTCTGCGGAATACGCAGCGTGCGCGACAGATCCTCGCGGCCGAGCGTAATGCGGCCAAGGCTCGAGTAGATCGTCACACGACCGTTGCCGTCCCACATTGCGATGGAGGAGTGCGGCTCGATCGGCACGTGCTCGACGAACTGAGTGCGGAACTGGCGATGAAAGACGTGGTCCGACTCAGCAAGAGCCTTCTCCACATCACCCTTCTTGATGATCTTACTCGTATAGATGTTGCTCTGCGGCGGATGGACCTTGATCGAGTCTTCCTTGATGGCCTCGAGGGGGTCGAACACTGCCGGCAGCGGCTCGTAGACGACTTTGATTTTCTCGAGCGCATCGGCGGCGATCTGCTCGGTCACCGCGGCCACAGCAGCGACGCCGTCGCCGCGATGACGTACGACGTCCGACGCGAGAACCGGCTGATCCTGGAGGGTCGGACCAAAGGAGTTGACAGGAATTTCCTTGCCCGTCAGCGTCGCTAACACGCCAGGCATAGCATCGGCTTCACTGGTATCAACGCTGATGATTCGCGCGTGCGCGTGCGCGCTGCGCAAAATTTTCGCGTGGATCATGTGCGGGAAGGTCAGATCGTCGATGTATTTGGTTTGCCCGAGGCCATGCAGCCGGCCATCAGGGCGGCTGGCCCGCTGACCGACCGCCGGCGTCTGAACGCGAGCCTCGGATTCCGGCAACGAAAGCGGATAAACTACCGGATTATCGCGAGGCAAGGTGACAGGCTTGATAGCTGGCGCCGCCAGGTCCTTGTTGGTCGTCAGCGTTTCCGCAGCTTTCTTAACATCCTTAACGGTAGTAGCCATAGCAACTGTCTCCGTGTAATTCGTCCCTGATGGTTCCTAGGTTGCCGAAGCGCTCATCGCGCGTCCCGCGTCCTGTATCGCCTCGATAATCTTCGAGTAACCAGTGCAGCGGCACAGATTGCCGGATAGCGCGTCTCTGATCTCGAACACCGTGGGCTCTGGGTTTTTCTCGAGCAGATTTTTCGCTGACATCAGCATGCCGGGACCGCAAAATCCACACTGCAGCGCACCGAGCTCTTCGAAGGACTTTTGCAAGGGATGCAGTTCTGCCGAAGTCGCCAGACCCTCGATGGTCGTGACGTCCCGGCCGTTCGCCTTGGCTGCGAGCATCAGACACGAGTTGACCGATTCACCATCGACGATGACCGTACAAGTACCACAGTCGCCGACGTCGCAGCCGAGCTTCGCGCCGGTCAGACCAAGATCCTCTCGCAGCATCTTAAGCAATGTCGTCTCCGGCGGAACATCAGCCGATCGGAGCTCACCGTTTACCTTTAGCTTTACCAACATATGATCTTCGCCTCCGCGTTAGCGTTTAGATGCGATCTCTACTGATCGCTTCAGGCATCGGAAAGTCATGGTGCGCACGAGTTGACGTCGATAATTAGCCGACGCCCTGAAATCATCGATTGGCTTACACTCGGACACCGCAATCTCGGCCGCCTCGGTTAGCAGCTCATCCGTTGGCTTCTTGCCCGCAAGATGAGCTTCAGCCTTCGGCGCTCGGATCGGCGTTGGCGCCACCGCACCGATAGCGATCCGAGGCTCCGCGATCTGCTGCTTGTCATCCAGCCAGATTGCCGCCGCAGCGTTGACGAGCGCCAGCGCTTGACCCTTGCGCAGACCGAACTTCAGAAAATGCGAGGGCTTGCCAAGGTTGGCTTTCGGAATCCAGATCTCCATGAGCAGCTCGTGCGGCTGCAAACAGGTCTTGCGCGGGCCGACGAAGAACTCTTGCAGTGGAATGCGTCGGTTGCCGTCGGGACCAGCGATAGTGACTTCCGCATCGAGGACGAGCAGAGACGGGGCGCTGTCTGCCGATGGCACGCAGGTCACCAGATTACCGCCGATTGTGCCGAGGTTACGCGTCTGCACCGCGCCGACCGTATGCGAGGCGGCCACGATCTCGGGCGTGTACTCGAGGCACAAGGGATGCTCCATGATCTCGCCATACTTCGCCATGCTGCCGATACGGAGACCCTCATCAGTCTCCTCAATCCCGAGAAACTCCGGAATCGAGGTGACATCGACGAGGATCGAGATGTTGCCCGGCTTGTGCTTGAGATCGACTATCAAGTCGGTCCCACCGCCTAACACCTTCGCCCGGTCGCCATGCTCGGCGAGCAGGGCGATTGCTTCCTGCGCGGTAGTCGGCGCCGCATATTCAAATGGTCTCATGACTGCCGTGCGCTCCCTGGGTTAAGCAACCTTCTGCGAGACCGTCTTTGAGACGATTTCCTTGAATTGGTCGATGGTCAGGAGTTTCTTGGTGTTGTTGCCTAACGTCTTGACCTGCTTGAGGACTTCCATCGCCTCTTGATCACTGGCCTTGACACCGATCTTGTCAAGCCAGATGCGCACGGAGTCGATTCCGCTGCCCTTGCCCATGACGACATCCGCATGCGGCTGGCCGACGAACTCGGGGCGGAACGGGAAGAGCTCAGTCTGATGCTCGGTACCGCAGTTCTTGAACCAGTTGGCGATGATGCCGGACTCAACCTGGAAGAGTTGATCACCGACGACGGCCCGATTGCTCGCTACAGCAACGCCGGAAATCTCCTGCACCATCTTCGCGAGAGGGTAGAGCTTGTCGTAGTTAATTCCGATATCGATGCCGTACATCGTTAACAGCGCCATCACGGTATCCTCGGTCGGCGCATTGCCGGCACGCTCACCGAGTCCGAGCACGGTCGAGTGCACGACCTCGGCGCCTTCGGCCAAGGCTAGCAGTGTGTTTGCGACACCGCAGCCAAAGTCCTGATGGAAATGGGTTTCGAGCCGTGTCTTCGGGAAACGTTGCTGGACCGAGCGAACGAAATACTTCATTGCGTGTGGCGAGACCACGCCGAAAGTATCGACCAACGCTAGCGCATCCATATGTCCGTCGGTGGCGACTTGGTCGATGAGATCCAGCACCCAACCAATCTCTGATCGGGAGAAGTCGATTGGGAAAAAGACGACTTCCAGGCCCTTCTCATGCGCGTAAGAGGTCGCTTCGATCGACAGATCGATAGCCTTCTGCAGTGGCCACTTGTAGGCATGCTCGATCAGATGGGTGCTCGCAGGCACCTCCATGATCAGGCCCTTTACGCCGCAGTCGACGGACGCGTCGATATCCTGCTTCATGCAGCGACAAAAAGAGTAGATCTCGGGGCCAAGGTCGCGTTTGACGATTTCGGCGATCGCTCTGAAGTCGTCGGGAGAGACCGCGGGCAGGCCCGCCTCGATGCGATGAATCCCGGCTTCAGCGAGTCCTTCGGCGATTCGGATCTTGTCGTCGTACGTGAATGCGATGCCGGTTTGCTGCTCCCCGTCGCGTAGCGTCACATCATGAATCTTGATGTTTTTCGCAAAATTCAGGTCCTTAGTGACCTCGGGGTTGAAGTTCCAGGCGCTGCTGAACCAGTTCTCACTCTTCCAGGGATGCTCGCTCATTTTCGGAAATCCTCGAGAATTCAACTCATTAAAATGACTGTAACGAATCGCTATTATAAACCCTGAGGCAACGCAATGCGCTACCCCAGCGGGGCAGAAAGATCGTCGCTTTCTATGTCTGCTCGGATACCCGCCCAGGCTCAACCTGGGCTTAAAAGGTCAGAACCCGGTCGCTTGGCAGGCTCTGAACTTGACGGCCGCAATCCTATCAGGCGCAGGCGCTTTAGGAAATCGCCGCCCACCGGATTATGCCCGTATCTCCGCGACTACAAGGCCCGTCAAGCCCCTAGAGACCTCAGACACCCATCGTCGGAAGAGGTTTCGCAGCTGCACAGGGCACGATTGCGCATCGCCGCAACACCGGCCGCCGATACAACCACACCTTCGCGCGGACTCGCTAAAATACCCCGCGAGCCTAACGGTGCCGCTACCCGGGCGGCGACGGCCGCGGCCAGGGTCGCGGCGGCGGTTTCGCTAAAAGGCGTAGGCGTAGAACATCGTGACCATGCCGAGCACCGAGGCCAGAAAGATGCTGTGCTTGAGGGTGAACCGGAACAGCTTCACCTGTTCGGATGAGCTCATCAACGTTGCCGCACCGGCCACGGCGATACTCTGCAGGCTGATCATCTTGCCCATAACGCCACCGGCCGAGTTAGCCGAGGCCAGGAGCGCGGGATCGAGTCCGAGCTGGTTTGCCGTGATGACCTGCAGGTTTGCGAACAAAGCGTTCGATGACACGTCACTACCGGTCATGAAGACTCCGAGCCACCCCAGGAGTGCGCTGAAGAACGGAAACACGGCACCGGTGGATGCGAACGCCAGGCCGAGCGTCGCCGCCATGCCGGAGTAGTTCATCAGGAAAGCAAACCCGAGCACCGAGGTGACGGTAACAATCGCGAGAAATAGCTGCTTGAAGACCGAGCCGAGGAGACGAATGTATTTGCCCGGCGATACGCCGAGCGCGACCGCGGCAGCCATCGTTGCGAGCATACAAGCCGTGCCCGCTGCAGACGCCCAGTTGCCGTTGAAAACCGCGCCATAGGGAGTCGGTTCAGCGACGACGGGTGCCATGCGCAGGACCTGATTGTGCAGCCCGGGCCACTGAATCATGGTCGTCACCGTCTCGAGCACGTTCACTTTAACCCAGGTAGTGCCCCACAGAAGCACGAGCACCACGAGAAAAAGATAGGGTGACCAGGCGTGAAGAGTCGGCCCAAAACTGTGCGTTTTGATCTCGACCGTTGCGCTGTGCTCGCCTTCGAGATGAAACTCGTCTGCGGGCTTCCAGAATTGCAGCAGCACCACGATAGCGGTGATCGCAACAAGGCCGGAGGCGATATCTACGAGCTGCGGACCGATATAGTGGGAAACGCCGAATTGTGTCGCGGAAAACGCTATGCCGCAGATCGCGGCCGCGGGAAGCACACCGCGTAAGGCCTTCCATCCACCCATGACCAGCATCAGATAGGTCGGAATGAACAGCGATACAGGGGCGCAGATCATGCCGACCCAGCTACTGAGCTCCATCTCTGGAAAGCCCGTGAGTCCCGCCAACGCGACGACCGGGATACCGATCGACCCGAACGCAACCGGGGCCGTGTTCGCCAGCAGGCAAATTCCGGCCGCGTAGAATGGATTGAAACCCAGGCCGACGAGCATGGTCGCAGCCACGGCGACGGGGGTACCGAACCCGGCTGCACCCTCAATGAACGCGCCAAGCGCAAAGGCGATCAGCATTGCCTGCATACGTTTGTCGGAGGTCAAGCCACCGATGGAGTCTTTGATAATCTCGAACTTGCCCGACTCGAGCGTGAGACGGTAGAGGACGATTGCCCAGAAGACGATCCAGCAGATTGGAAATAGGCCGAACGCGGCGCCGTATCCGACCGAGCTCACAGCGAGGGAAGCCGGCATTCCATAGACGAAGAGGGCGACGATGAGGGAGGTGCCAAGTCCAGCTATCGCTGCAGCCCATGGTGGCCTGCGCAACACACCGATCATCACTAACAGCACCAAAATCGGAATCGCTGCGGTCAGCGCCGATAATGCGAGATTGTTTGCAACGGGTAGATAGACTTGCTGCCACATATGTTAAACCTTCCCTGCAGTTAGGACGTCAGAAACTGTGGAATACCCCCACCCGGAAAGATGCATCTGTCCGGGCCGCCTGTTCTTATCGAATAATTGGAGCGGGATTGTCCCTTGCGGAGACCTCGAGCACAAGCCCGCCAGCTCGACGACGCGGCGCGGGCTGCGCGCGGATTCTGCCGCTAGTTTCGGCGAGTAATAAGACGGTGCGTGCGGCAGCTTGATGTCCTTCGCAGCGCGCAAGCGCAGCTAGTCTCGCGTTTTCTGCCAGGTTTGGATAAGGCAGCTTAGGCCTCTGATCAGCCTGCATCGGGGGCCGGGGTGCTTTTAGCCTCGAGCTGCTCCCAGCGGCTAATCTTCAGTTCGAGCTCACCGCGCAAAGTTTCCAGCCGCGCAAACTGTGCGTTGACTTCTTCACGTGGTTTTTCATAGAACGCCGGCTCATTCACCGAGACTTCGATCTCGGCAATCGCTCGCTCCAGGCGCTCGATGCCGTCGGGTAGTGCGTCGAGCTCACGCTGGAGCTTGTAGGAAAGCTTCCGCGACCCGGCCTGCTGTGCCTCTGCCGGAATGTTCGCATCGGACGAGGCACCAACTACTGATCTCGGCGCATCGTTCGTCGCGAGCTGCTTCTGCAGTCCCGCCCAATCGCTATATCCTCCGGCATACCGTTTGACCGCACCATCGCCTTCGAATACCAGGGTGCTCGTCACGACGCGGTCGAGAAAGTGCCGGTCGTGGCTGACTACGAGCAGGGTCCCCTCATACTGTATCAAACGCTCTTCAAGTGCCTCCAGCGTCTCGACGTCCAGGTCGTTCGTGGGCTCATCGAGGACGAGCAGGTTGGACGGCAATGTAAACAGCCTCGCGAGTATGACCCTGTTGCGCTCGCCGCCGGAGAGTGCCGCGACTCGCGTCATTGCGCGCTTCGCGGAAAACAAGAAGTCAGTCAGATAACCCACGACGTGTTTTTGCTTGCCGTGCAGGTTGATGTAGTCGCGGCCTTCGCCGACGATCTCGGCGACCGTTCGGCTCGTATCCAGCTCACGGCGCAGCTGATCAAAATACGCGAATTCCAGATTCGTGCCGATCTTGACCGAGCCTGCATCCGGCTTGATCTCGCCGAGCAGAATCCGGAGTAGGGTGGTCTTGCCGATTCCATTGTTGCCGATGATCCCGATGCGCTCGCCGCGCATCACACGCAGCGAGAAGTCTTTCAACAGCGGCCGGTCGCCATACGTATGCGAGACATTTCTAACCTCGATGACTTTTCTTCCAGAGAGCAGATTTGACTCATTAACGTGTATTTTTGGGCTGCGAGGCCGCGCTATGCGCTGCGCGCGCAGCTCGCGCATTTCCTCGAGTGCACGAACCCGGCCCTCGTTGCGACTTTCGCGCGCCTTGATACCCTGACGGATCCAGGTTTCTTCTTCGGCCAGCTTCTTGTCAAACTGCGCGTTCTGCCGGTCCTCATCACGATTTGCCTTGTGCTTTTGCCGAAGATAGTCGCGATAACCGCCCGGCCAACTGCGCATGATTCCGCGGTCGATCTCGACAATCCGCGTGGCCACTTTGTCCACGAATTCCCGATCATGCGTCACGAATAGAAGGGCGCCTGGATATCCCCGCACTTCATGTTCGAGCCATTCTATGGTGGTGATGTCGAGGTGGTTCGTTGGCTCGTCGAGCAGTAGGAGCTCTGGCTGCGAAACCATGGCCTGTGCCAAAGCCACGCGGCGCCGCCAGCCACCCGAGAGCTCATTCATGGCAGCTTCGGCAGGCAGATCCAGCTGACTGATGATCGAATCGACGCGTTGATCTACCGACCAGCCGCCACCGCCCTCTATGAGCCGCTGCAAGGACTCCAGCTCTCTGAGATGCAGATCCGTCGTAAGCTGCCGCGCCGTGAGGGTCTCGAATTCCTCGATCCGCGCCTGTTGCTCCTGCATTCCTTGGGCGACGACCTCGCGGACTTTCCGCGTCGAGCCAGCATCCAGACCCTGATCGAGCTTCGCAATGCGCAGCTGGGCGGGACGCTCGACCTTACCTTCATCGGGCTCGACGTCGCCGGTAACGAGCTTCAGCGTCGAGGATTTCCCAGCGCCATTGCGGCCGATCAGGCAAACCCGTTCTTCAGGCACGATCTGAAGATTTGCCGCCGTAAGAATCTGCTGATCCCCGTAGGCAAGAGAAACCTCATTGAAGCGGACTAAGAAAGACATCGCTTGGCTGCGCCCTCAATACCGTCGCCGGCGGTGCGCACTATAGCGAATTGGCAGCCTAAAACCGCCTCGATTCCAGACGAGGGGAACCGCGCCGGCTGCCCCCGGACCGCCGATCGTAGTAGCCCCTCAGGCCCTATGCTTAGAGAATTTAACATAATATACATTATACGCTACTACACATAGGGATCGCGGCATGCCTAGAATGGAAGGATCCAGATTAGAAAGTTCAGTTATCTCTCTGTATTTTCGCGCCTATTACTAAAATCACAAACGTGCTCAGAAGCCCCGATTGCGCCGAATTTCGATCTGAAGCGTTATGCTATCGTAGTTAACGCAGCACGAACCTATCGGCTGGTAACGCGTCTAACTGCATTACCAGCCTCACGGCGAACGGGAGCCAGTTTGGACATGAGAGACGACAGCCAATTCATGAGACGCGTAACGGCTTTGCTCGCCTGTGCAGCGGCAGCTGTGGTCCCGGCCATCCCTGCATGGAGCCAGTTCTCCATGTCCGAGCGTGAGGTCGAGCGCGCCGTGCGCGTGGAGTGGCTGAAAATGAAGCAGGCGCTGCCAAGGCCCGCCAATCCTTCGATCCAGCCGTTCGTGGAGTGCGTTGCCGACGCCCTGATTGCCACACTCGACGAGCCCTATGCGAGCATAAAATGGGAAGTCGTCGTATTCGACGATGAGTCCCTGAACGCTTTCGCCATGCCCGGCGGCAAGATCGGTGTGTACACAGGAATATTCAAGGCTGCCGAGACGCCCGATGGCCTTGCGGCCGTGATCGGGCATGAGATCGCGCACGTAACAAAAGATCACGTCATGGACCAGGCCAAGCGGCAAATGGGGGTTGACGCCCTGTCCATGATCGGCGGTGCAGCAACCGGCCTCTATGATATGTCTCGAACCGCCGGTGCTGTGGGGCTGTTGCTTCCATTCAGCCGCCGCGACGAGAGCGAGGCTGACATCGTCGGCCTCGACTACATGGCGCGAGCGGGATTTGATCCGCGAGCGACTATCTCCCTGTGGAAGAACATGGCGAGCCTGCGGGATGGCGGCGAACCGGCAGAGTTCATATCCACCCACCCGTCGGATGATCGCCGCCTCGACGAGATCGTGCGCTCGATCACGCCGGCATTGATCAACTATAACCAAGCCCTGGACGCCGGTAAGCGACCAGACTGTCTAGGGAAGCGTTAGGCGCTACGGCGGCGGCGCCGGCCCCAGCTGGGGCCCAGCTGCTTCAACCTCGGCCCCCGCCTCGGCGTCTTGCGGCGTACCCTGGGCGCCATTAGACGGTACCTCTTCGACCACTTCTTCGACCACCTCGAGCTCTCCCGAACCCGTGGCCGGCAGCGGCGGTCTTAGTCCGCTCGTCGCATAGGCTTCGAGCAGCTCGTCATCGGTCAGCGGTGTCACCTGGCGAACCCGGCAATACTCGTCCTCACGCGCAAACGGCCCACCGACGACAAAGCTGCGATCCCAAGTGCAGATGCGTCCGTCGGGATCGCCGAATGCCAGAACGGATGACAAGGAAACGTCGCAGAAGAATCCGTCCAGCTCGAGCTTGAACGGACATTGATCACGACCCACGAGCACAACAACTGTCTGGTCATCGATCACCTGGAAGCTGCGAATATTGCGCTCGTAAAAGCAGTTGACGCTCTGGTCACAGGCTGGTCTCACAGCGCGATTTGGATCGGTGGGAGTCGTCGCGCACGCGGCGATCACCAAGCACATCACCAGCACGAACGAAAGTCTGTTCACCATTGGCCTAGGGCCTGCCAGAACACTGAATTCACTCTAGGCGATCTCCTGGATGCTGTCCATCACGTGTCCTGGCGCGGGGCCTGATCCGGGATACGGCCGACGCCGCGAATACGCACGGCAACGTCGGGGTAATCACAAAATACTGCGTCAGGCGCCATGAGTTCGTAGGCGAGCCGCAGCAATTGCTCGAGATCCATCGCATAACAAGGTATGTCGTCCCGGTTGAAAGTGTATGGATGAAGCTGCAGGCCGCAGGCTCGTGCCAGGTCCGCGAGTGGACTGAGTACTGCTTGCTGCCCGGCGCTCTGCAGCAAGAGCTGGCGATAATTCGGCGCGAGCGCCGCTGCGTAGTCGGCGACCTCGGCCAATCCCGACTCGCTGAAGAGACGCGGATCCGTGCTGCGGCCCACCAGCTGAACCAGCGGCAGCTGGGAGCCTAGAACGGTCTTGACGCGCCTGAGCTCCCTAGCGTCGTAACATTGCAGGAAAATCGAGCCGTCAGGACGATCGTAACCGCAGCTTGCGAGCACATCGAGTATCGCAGCCGATAAGTCAAAGCCATGCAGAACGTGCCAGCCCGGCTGCTTGATCTCCGGGTAGATTCCGACGCTACGGCCGGCTCGAGCATTCAGGTCACGAATAAATTCTATCTCTTCTTCTAATGTACAGATTCGCCATCTTCGATCCTCGGGTATTACCGCGGCAATGCCGGTCAGATCATCATCGCGAGTGGGCGCCCCGACTACGGTCAGGCGCCGGATCTCCTCCCAATCAAAGTCGATGACGTAGAGGTGACCGTCTTTGCGGACGCGCTGCGGATAGATTTCCGCGGCATTCGTAATTCGGTCGAGATAGATATCATGGAATACGATCAGTCGGCCGTCGCGGGTGGCTATGACATCCTGCTCCAGGAAATCCGCGCCCTGCTCATGGGCGAGCGCCTTGGCGGGCAGTGTGTGCTCGGGAAGATAACCGCTGGCCCCACGGTGGGCGATAATTAATGGGCGACCAGGCATTTGTGTGCCGATGACTGCGGCGCTGGGGCTATCAGCGGAAGCTCATACGCAGTGACAACCCTTCCGCTCGGCCTCAAGGCATCTCGAACTCTATGGTCTCCCAGCGCGTCGATTCCTCGTGTCGAGCTTGCCTGCGTATCGCATCAGCGAGTAGACGCTCGTTCCATCCGACCTTCTCGTCGGCGCGTTCCGCGACTTGCTTGGGCATCTCTTGCATACCACCAAAGGGCTCCAGCGCCACGATAGGTAGGCTGTTAGCTTGGGCCACGTCCATCTCGTATGTCAGCCAATCTGGTTGGCTCGAATACATCGCCGCTGGCACGACGACGACCTCAGATAACCTTATCTGAGCGCGGAGCTCTTCTTTGAGCGCTTCCTTGCCCCCCGTGGCCGGAATCGATTCGATATTGCTGCAATTGAGATAAAAGAAGTTCGGCGAGCTTTCGAGATACTCGAATACCCTGCGATAATCGATGTCCTCCGCGAAGGTATGGGCTACAAATACGCGAATTGGGTCTTTCTCGGACATTGGTATTCCCACTCGATTCTTCAGCTTGCTCCGGTGACACTACTGCGAGACCCGTTTATTTGCAACGAACCAGCAAGCAAAAGCGCAACAATCGCCGCGGCGCCGAACAGTCTACGAGTCTGTGCTTCGCTCCAGACCATACATAGGTAAAATCGACCCGATGAGACTCTTGCTATACAACATTCGTTACGGTCTCGGCCTTGGCCCTGCCATGCATTTGCCGATCCCGGGCGCGGGCTATCTACTCGGCAACCGTGGCAACCTGCAGCGTATTACTGACTTCATCAAATCCCAGGATCCGGATATCGTGGGGCTCGTCGAGGTCGATTCGGGCTCGATCCGCAGCAGGCGCATCAATCAAGCCGAGGTGATCGCCCAGGCCCTAGGTCACTACTCAGCCTACCAGTGCAAGTACGGGCTCGGCTCGTTTAACAAGCGTCTGCCGATCGTTCGTAAACAGGGCAACGCATTCCTTGCAGCACCCAGAGTCCACGGCGAGCGGTTCCATTATTTCGAGAAGGGCATAAAGCGCCTGATTATCGAACTCGAGCTCGATGAGTGCTCCGTCTTTCTCGTGCATCTCTCCCTGAAATACAGGCACAGGCAAGCCCAGCTTCATTATCTGCATGATCTCGTCGTCGCCTCGAGCAAGCCCGTTATGGTAGCCGGCGACTTCAACACGTTTTGGGGACAACACGAGATCTACCTGTTCATGCGGGCAGCCGGTCTGCAAAGTGCGAATGTCCGCGGCTTGCCTTCCTACCCGAGCACCTCGCCGCGCAAGGAGCTGGACTTTGTCCTTTATGGCTCCGGCATCACCGTGACTGACTTTTCCATTCCTAAGGTGAAGTTCTCGGATCACTTACCATTGATCTGCGACTTTGAGATCAATAAAGAGGCGCCGCAGGCCGCCTGAGAATCACTATGCAAACGCTAACTGACGGGTACGAGCACTGGCGGCAGAAGACGAGCGAGGACGGCATATGTTGGCTGACGCTCGATAAGGCCGGGAGCGGCACGAATACCTTGAATAAAGAGGTGCTCACCGAACTCGACTGCCTGCTCGATCAAGCTCGCAAAGAATCACCGCGCGGCCTCGTCATACGGTCCATCAAGTCCACGGGATTTATTGCAGGCGCAGACATTAAGGAGTTCCAGCACCTCGAGAACGCACAACAGGGTGCCGCAGCCGCCGCGCGCGGCCAACTCGTGATGCAGAAGCTTGCCGATCTCCCCTGCCCGACCGTCGCGGTGATTGAAGGCTTTGCCCTAGGCGGGGGACTCGAGCTTGCCCTGGCCTGCGATTACCGTATCGCAGCCGAAGGCTTCGAGCGCAACTTGGGCCTGCCAGAGGTCCAGCTCGGGATTCACCCCGGTTTCGGTGGAACGGTCCGTGCCGTGCGACTGCTCGGCGCGCCGCTGGCGCTCGACCTCATGCTGAGCGGCCGCATGTTATCACCGACCGAAGCACTCAAAGTCCACCTGCTCGATCGGCTTGCGCAACCCGAGTCCCTCGATGCTGTCGCTCGCGAGATCCTTCTCGCGCGCCCGGCTCGACTCCGGCCTCCTTGGCATTTGCGAATCCTGAGCTGGGGCCCGCTCCGGCCATGGTTGGCGCGGAAGATCCGTGCTCAAGTTCGGCGCCGGGCTAGGCCTGAGCATTACCCCGCTCCTTTCGCGATACTCGAGCTCTGGATGCAGCATGGCGGGAAAGGGTCAGCGGCATATTCCGCAGAGGCCCGGTCGATTGGTGAGCTGCTCATGACGCCCACCTGCAGAAATCTCGTTCGTGTTTATTTTCTGCGCGAGCGGCTGCGCAATCTCGCACCAAAACAGACGGCCGTCCAGCGCGTGCACGTAATTGGAGCGGGTGTCATGGGCGGCGACATCGCTGCATGGTGCGCGCTCCGCGGCTTGACCGTGACAGTGCAGGATCGTGCCGTGGAATACGTTCAGCCGGCGCTCATTCGAGCCAAGAAGCTGTTCGAGAAGCGGTTGCGCGCACCTGGCGAAGCCGCCGCAGCTGGCGAACGACTCAGCGTAGATATTGCCGGCGATCGGGCATCCGACGCAGAGGTTGTCATTGAAGCCATCGTAGAGCGTCTCGACGCCAAGCAGGGACTCTTCCAACAACTCGAGGAGCGCGCTAACGCGGATGCGATTCTGGCGACGAATACGTCTAGCATTCAGCTGGAAGAGATTACAGCTTCGATGCGAAGCCCGGAGCGCCTGCTCGGACTGCATTTCTTCAATCCGGTTGCCAAACTGCCGCTCGTCGAGGTAATTCGCGGCGAGCAAACCGATCCTGCACTGTTAGCAAAGGCGATGTCCTTCGTTACCCAGATAGGCAAACTGCCCCTTCCCTGCCGCAGCGCCCCCGGCTTCGTCGTGAACCGTATTCTCACCCCATATATGCTCGAGGCTCTGCGAGCGCATGGGGACGGCTACCAGCTCGAAACGATCGATCAAGCCGCAGAGGATTTCGGAATGCCCACCGGGCCAGTCGAGCTCGCCGATAGAGTCGGGCTGGATATTGCGCTCCACGTCATCGGGATTCTCGGCGCCACGCTCAACACAGAGGCCCCGCCGCTTTTAAAGCAAAAGGTAGAGGCCGGCGATCTCGGCGCGAAGACCGGGCGTGGCTTTTACACCTTCACCGAGAACCGTCCAGTGAAGGCTCGCGATTACCCACCACCCGATGATGAGCTCCGAGACCGCTTGATTCTTGCCATGGTCAACGAGTCCATGGCTTGTCTTGAGGACGGTATCGTCGAAGACCTGGACCTGCTCGACGCCGGTGTCGTGTTCGGTGCTGGATTTGCTCCGTTTCGGGGCGGCCCTATTCGGTATGCGATCGACACCGGTGTCGAGCAGATCATTGCACGACTAGAGGCCCTGGCAGTTCGCCATGGGCCCCGCTTCGCACCGCGGCCAGGCTGGCGCCAGATCAATAGCGTAATTTGATCTGTTTGGCATGTTGCCCCCGCGGTCCTATGCTAGACTGCGACGCGCTCCGCACCCTCTCTCAGGGTGAGACCCGGCTGATAACACCTTGAACCCATGCCTAGATTTCTCGACGTCGCCACTCTAGCCCGCTTCTCGCCGCTGAACGGCCTGAAGAAGGATAACCGGCACGCGCTTGCGAAAAAGACCGAGATTCGCGAGGCTCGGGACGGCGAGTTTCTGTTCTCTGAAGGTGATGCCGCGAAGCGCACGGTCTACGTTCTGTCTGGAACCGTCGAGCTGCTCGAAGGCAGCACCAGTGTCGAGACGATAGAAGGCGGCACACCCGAGTCGTACAACCCGCTCTCTCCAGTGCTGCCGCGGGCGCGGTCCGCGAGAGCCATGGGCAATGTCGAGTACATATCGATCGATACCGATCTGCTCGACGTCATGCTGACCTGGGATCAGACGGGTCAATATGAAGTAACCGAACTACGCGGTGAGCAAGATTCACCCGATGACTGGATGGCGATCTTGCTGCAGACCAAAGCGCTGCAGAAGATTCCTCCGGCAAATATTCAGGCTATTTTCATGCGCCTGCAGCAAGTTAACTACCAGCAGGGAGACGTCGTCATCAAACAGGGCGACGAAGGCGACTACTTCTATGTGATCACTCGCGGTAGCTGTTCTGTCACGCGCGAGACGCCGCTCAACGACGGAGGCATCAAGCTTGCCGAACTCGAGATTGGCGAAACCTTCGGTGAGGAGGCGCTTATTTCAGAAGGCAAGCGCAATGCAACGGTTACGATGAAGTCTGATGGCTGTCTGATGCGCCTGGGGAAAGAGGATTTTCGCACACTCCTGAATGAGCCGATGCTCGACTGGGTCGATGAAGACCAGGCGGACAAACTTGTTTCGGAAGGCTCCGCCGCGTGGTTGGACGTTCGGTTACCCAGCGAGTTCGGAGCCAGTCATAAGGACGGAGCCGTCAACGTTCCACTCTATTTCATCCGGCTCAAACTCAAAACGCTCGACCCCGATCAAACCTACGTAATTTACTGCGACACCGGCCGGCGAAGCTCCGCAGCAGCGTTCATTCTGAATGAGCGCGGGTTCAAGACTTATGTGCTCAAAGGCGGGATCAATCAATCGCGCCTCGTGAAGTAGTTCCGCGCGCAGTCCCTTCAGCACTTCCGAACCCACCCCGCCAGCACTGACGCCGCAGGGGATCAGAGACATCGGCTAGAGTGTATGCGTTGGCTTGTCGCCGCCGAGAGCCCCAGCCAGATAGTTCTCGATTCGCTTCTGGGTATTGCCCTGGTCCTGTTCGCTGAACTGAACGCCAATACCCGCGGCACGTTTGCCCTGCGCGCCTTTTGGCGTAATCCAAATAACCTTCCCGGCAACCGGGATTTTCTCCTGTTCACCCATGACGCTCAGTAGCATGAACACCTCGTCTCCAAGCTTGTAGCTGGAGTTCGTCGGAATGAACAGCCCTCCGTTTTCGACAAAAGGCATATACGCCAGATAGAGCGCGCTCTTGTCCTTGATCGTTAGCGTAAGAAGGCCAGGTTTATTCAAAAGTCCCTACCTCAGGGCTGAAACCGAGTATCAGCACTCGCAATGCCAGATCCAGATTGACGCCACCGCCAACCTGGCCCAGTAAAACCCGCGCGCTCTGACGGCGTTCAAACAACGCCCTAAGTGTCAAACCGCGCCATGTATTATGCAAGGTATCGCTCCCGAAATCTGTGACCGGGGTCCAGGCATCAGGCGCAAGCCGGCTCTTGATCGCCCACTCGAGTCGAATCGACAGCCATTCCAGCAGCACGGCCGG
>JAHEEM010000245.1 GCA_024640695.1 Rhodospirillaceae bacterium
GGCCTCGTGCTCCCGGTCGGCGGCATCAAGGAGAAGGTGCTGGCGGCCCATCGCGCCGGGATCAAAACCGTGCTGCTGCCAGCGCGTAACCGTAAGGATCTCGAAGACATTCCCGCGTCAGCGAGCAGTCAGCTCGAGTTCGTGTGGCTCGAAACGGTAGACGACGCCCTCGCCGCCGCACTCGAGCCCGCCGAGGAAAGCACTCCGCACGACGCTGCGACCGCTACGGCCTAAAGCGCCGTCATTGCGCTTCGCGCGCAAGGCTGCTGCAATGGGGCTAAGACCATCGATCGGCAGCCGCGTTGACAAATAACAATACCCCGCCTCGACACAGACGCGTCCCGCGTGTGCGGCGCCGTTCCGCCCCCGGCACCGCCCCGGGCACATTGATCCCGGATCCAGCCGCCCAAAGACCGACGATCCACTACTGGCGATACGATCGCGAGCACTGCGAAGAGCAGCAGAACTGCGCGCCTGAGAAGCTGGAGCCGCCACAAAGCGCCAGCGAAGTCGTCTGGGTCGACGTCGTCGGTCTCGGCGACAGCGCACTCGTCCAGCGCATCGGCGAACGGTTCGGCTTCCATCCGCTGGCGCTCGAGGACGTCGTCAACGTGCACCAGCGCCCAAAGGTCGAAAACTATGACGATCATCTTTACGTCGTCGTCAGAATGGCCAATTACGATGGGCAAGGCGCGGAGACGGAACAGGTATCTATGTTCCATGCCCCCGGCCTCGTGCTGACGTTTCAGGAGCGTCCCGGCGATTGCTTTGAACCCGTGCGCGAGCGGATCCGGCGAGCCAAGGGACGGCTTCGAGGCATGGCGGGGGATTATCTGCTCTACGCCCTCATCGATTCGGTCGTCGACGGCTACTTTCCACTGCTCGAGCGACATGGGGATAGCCTCGAAACGATCGAACAGCAAATCATCACGGACCCGAGCAGCGAGTGCATCGAGCAACTGCACAGCTTGCGTCGCGAGCTGCTCGCGTTGCGCCGTGCAATCTGGCCGACGCGCGACATGCTCGCCGCGCTGTTGCGCGAGGAGCCCGGGTTCGTATCCGACGCAACCCGACTCTACCTTCGGGATGTGCACGATCACACGGTACAGCTCATCGACATTGTCGAAACGTATCGCGAGATCACGGCTGGACTCATCGAAGCGTATCTGTCGAGCTTGAGCACGAAGCTTAACGAAGTCATGAAGGTACTAACGCTCATGGCGACGTTTTTCTTGCCGTTGACGTTCATCACGAGCCTTTACGGCATGAATTTCGACCGCGGCTCCCCTTGGAACATGCCCGAGCTCGGCTGGCGGCTCGGCTATCCCTTTGCGCTCAGCGTCATGATGATCGCAGCAGGCGCCCTGCTCTACTTTTTCTGGCGCAAGGGCTGGTTCAAGGGCTGAACTTGAGCCGCATCTAATGCCGACGGTTCGGTCTAGAAACCGTTAGGCGGAGAAGCAGGCAGCTATCAGTCGACTGAGCCGAAAGTGGGTGTCGAGGCCAGAGGGTCAATCGGAGTTTGCGCTTTCCTCAATCGACCGCGAGTGCTGTCGATGCGCAAGGCGGTCTGAGACGTAGCGTTCGAAAGCTTGTCGCTCGATTCTATCGATGAACTCAGTTACAGAAATTGCGGTCGATTCATCCCCGCTTTCAAACGGGTCAGAAACGTCCGCCGAGGGATCCTTAGATCGCGGTTTCTCTTTCTCCATCAAATCCGCCGAAGGCTGTTGTTGTTATCGCGATCAGTGATCTTTTGCCGGCAGCCTATAACAATTAGTCAGCCCGGTCGAATGTGACTGATCGATGCCCACGCCAAGCCTCAACCAAAAATCAGAATAATCACATAACTAATTGTAAAAAAACAAAATAAACGGAGTGAGTCGCCGTCGTCAGGATGTGACTCGAGCTGTCCGGGCAGTTGTTTTCCAAACTGCGGCTTCGCAGCTCAGGCGAAGTTGGCCCAGCCGATCAGGGCCCATACGACAACCATCAACAACAGCGTAATCAACACTGCGGCCGAAGCAAGGTCCTTCGCCCGACCCGACAGCTGATGCCGCTCCATGCCGATACGATCTACCGTCGCCTCGACCGCGGTGTTGAGGAGTTCGACGATCAGCACGAGCAGACAGCTGCCAATCAGCAGAATCCGCTCGACCGGGGTCTGCCCAACCCAGAACGCCGCAGGCACAAGAGCGATCGTCAGACCGCATTCCTGACGAAACGCAGCCTCATTGGCCCAGGCCGACTTCAAACCCGCCATCGAATTGAAGGTTGCACTGACGACTCTACGAATGCCTGTCTGCCCTTGGCCAGCCATGTGTACCTCGCGATCGTCCGAGGCAAGAATCTGCCGAGACGAAGGTTGAACGGATTGAGTCATCGTAAACAGAGACTATTCTACACTCGACACGAGACGAGCCCGCACCTCGACCAGATTGACCACTCTGGCCGCAGCGGACTAGACTCGATCGCGAGGCTTTTCGCCGACGGAGAACTATAACGATGAGAATCAAATCTACCTTCCGTGCTGCGCTGACCGTGCTGGCCGGCGCCGTCCTAACGGTTGCGTTTACAGGGGGCGCCGCCCAAGCGCAAACCGCGCCGAGCTACCTGTACGACCCGACCTGGCCCAAGGATTTGCCAAACCTTTGGAAAATGGGTGGCGTTACGGGCCTGGCCGTCGACAGCAACGACAATGTCTGGGTCTACAACCGTCCGAATGACTTGACCAACATCGAGCTCCATGCGGAGCTCGACCCACCGATCGCACTATGCTGCGTGCGACCGCCCTCGATGATTCATATCGACAAAGCGGGCAACGTGATCGGCTCCTTCGACGCGCCCCAGGGTCATGGTATGGACGTCGATAGCCAAGGATTCGTCTATCTCGGCCAGGACACCGTGCGGAAATACGATCCGCGGACCGGCGAGATCGTCGGCGAGATAGCGCGTACACCCGAGCGCGAGGGCGGCGGCCGCGTCGGGCTGCCACCGCCGATGAACCGCGCCCCGGGCCAAGGTGGACGTGGGCCTGTGACCGGCTTCCTGCCGAGCCCGCCTCAGACTCCTGCGGAGGTCGCTGCGGAAGAGGCTGCGCGGGCAGCGTTCAGGCGTAAGTACCCTCCCGAGACTCCGATGATCGTCGGCGGGCTCGAAGAAATTCGTATTTATGAGCCCGATAACGAAATCTATGTCGCCGACAACTACCTGGATGGGCGTGTTTTGGTATTCGACTTCGAGACACTCGAGTTCAAGCGCGGCTGGGGGGCGTATGGCAAACCGCTGTCAGAGATCAGCACAGATGATGCCGACCACGAGTACACGCCGAATGGCCCAATGCCTAGGGACTTCGCCGGCCACTTGACGCTGAACGTGTCCCGCGACGGGCTCGTGTACGCAGCGGACCGTAACGCCAACCGGATCCACGTCACGACCAAGCAGGGCGAATTTCGTAAGGAGTTCATCCTTGCACCAAGCACGGGCATCGGCGGCTCCACGGGAGGCGTAGCATTCTCCCCCGACCCCGAGCAGCGATTCCTCTATATCTCCGATCTCACTAACAACCGGATTTGGTTTCTGAATCGCCAGACCGGTGAGGTGGTCGGCGAAATGGGCCACATGGGAGACCACGGCGGCCAATTCTTTGGGCTACACATGATCGCAGTAGACTCGGTTGGCAACATCTACACGGGTGAGGTCTTCGCCGGCGAGCGCGTGCAACGCTTTGTGCCGGGTGATTCGCCCAAGGGACGCCTGCTGCAGCAACTGGCCACAATGCAATAGCGGACGAAATCAGCCAGCGGAGGAGCATTCGGCTCCTCCGCTGGTTGCTAGTCATTCGAAGGCTATCGACTTGCGCGGCATCGACCGGATGGCCGCTGTTCAAAGGCGATGAAGAATCCGCCGCACCCCGGCGAAATCACTCCCTTCGTGGTACTCGAACCGTTGAAGATTACGTCGACACACCTGTGGGTCCCAAGAACTCACTCAGCTTTGGGCAAGTAGCAGTGATGAAGCCTGTGAGCCGCCTGTTCTTCCGGAATATTCATCCGCATTAATTTCATTGGCTTTTTCAATATGCCCGAGCACGCTCGGATTCGGCTCCGTTAACTTTTATTTATTGGATTCTCTTCCGTAGATTACGATTCGCCCTCCACAGGCAGCAGCGGTAGTGCAGCCATATGGCGTGGCGAATGAGTTTCTGAGGAAATCGAAGGCGTTGATAGAGCGATCGTTGCGGCCTCCTCCTCGCTGTGTCGCTAATCAAGAGCTCGGGTGACAGTACCGTCACTACGGGCGGTCAGCGGGGCCAGCCTGGGAGGCCGCGTCGATGTCACCGGACATCATCGCCGCCACCTGGGTTGTCCGCGGCAAAATCGGCATTGGCGAGGCATGCTCATGCCCGCGATCGACGGCGAAGTATCGATAGAAAGTCCAAATTGACGCGGTTACCAGGCACGCGAGCACGTATGAGAAGAAACTCGATGGGCCAAAATTGTCCAACAGCGCTGCGACGATGATCGGCCCAACAATG
Organism: Rhodospirillaceae bacterium; assembly: GCA_024640695.1. Classification (GTDB taxonomy): domain Bacteria; phylum Pseudomonadota; class Gammaproteobacteria; order Steroidobacterales; family Rariloculaceae; genus JAHEEM01. Next base: position 4,538 of record JAHEEM010000245.1, read on the forward strand.
GAGCCTACGCTATGAACGATCAGCACGCCGCTTGTGACTTGGACGAGAGGTATGTTGATGTTGTCGCTGGCGTGGGCGATACACAACGCATATATCGGCATCGTGGTCGCGCCGATGAAAAAGATTGCTATGTAGAATAGCAACGTACTTTTAGTTGCGAACAACGTACCAAA
>JAHEEM010000047.1 GCA_024640695.1 Rhodospirillaceae bacterium
CAAGGACGGCGGATTCTTCGACGCCATCACGGGTGCTACAGTCACGCCTCGCGCGATCACCGAGGCAGTCAAAAACACCTTGATCTATTTTAAAAACTACGGGGCAACGCTATTCGCCCCCACTACAGTGGACGGGACCGGTGCCGGCGAGTGATAGCGACAACTCCGCGACCGCCGGGCTCTGGCGCAATAACCCGGCGCTGGTGCAGCTGCTCGGCATCTGCCCGCTGCTGGCCGTGACCACATCGCTGGTGAATGGGCTCGCACTGGGGCTTGCCACCACCGTCGTGATCGTTGCGACCAACACGCTCGTGAGTCTCGCGCGACGTTGGATGATTCCCACCCTGAGAATTTTACTGTTCGTGCTCATCATCGCGTCGTTCGTAACGATCGTCGATCTGCTCAGCAACGCATACTTTCACGACTTGCACGAAGTTTTGGGCCTGTTCATTCCGCTGATCGTCACAAACTGCGCGATACTTGCGCAGGCTGAGACCGTCGCGAGTCGCCGGCCGGTCGGCGTATCGGTACTTGCCGGGTTTGCAACCGGCCTAGGATTTACGGGCGCCCTGGTCGCGCTCGGCACCCTTCGCGAGCTTATCGGGCGCGGCACCTTGCTCGCTGGCCTCGAACTGCTGGTCGGTCAGTCAGCCTCCATGGAGCCTATTGTGCTTCCAGTACGCGGCCTTCTCGTCGCAGCGCTGCCGCCGGGTGCGTTCTTCGGCCTAGCCATGCTGGTCGCCTGTAAGAACTGGCTCGATTCGCGACGCTCGTCTGCGGTCCGGCACAGTGCCGAGCAGCCAGTCAGGGAGCTTAGAGATCCGTGAATCCGGCAAAACGACGCGAGATTTATTCTCGGCTCGCACGTGAGAATCCGACGCCGACAACCGAGCTGCATTACAGCTCGACCTTCGAGCTTCTAGTTGCCGTGATCCTATCGGCGCAGGCGACCGACACCAGCGTGAATAAGGCCACGCGCGAACTATTCAAGGTCGCCAATACCGCCGAGGCCCTACTCGCCCTCGGAGAGCACGGCCTGAAGCGCTACATCAAGACGATTGGCCTGTTCAATAGCAAGGCTGCCAACCTCATCAAAACCGCCAAGATTCTTATCGACCAACACGGCGGGCACGTGCCGCCAGAGCGAGCCGCGCTCGAAGCGCTGCCGGGCGTTGGCCGTAAAACTGCCAACGTCATTCTGAATACGGCATTCGGGCAGCCAACCATCGCCGTCGATACCCATATCTTTCGAATATCGAATCGCACTGGCCTGGCACCAGGTAAGAATGTGCTGGAAGTCGAGAAGCGCCTCGATAAATTTACGCCCGACGAGTTCAAACGTCACGCGCATCATTGGCTCATTTTGCACGGCCGTTACGTCTGCAAAGCGCGCAAACCCGAGTGCGCGCGGTGCGTGATCGCGGACCTCTGCGAATACAGGAACAAAGAGCTTTAGCGCGCCGGCCCCCAGGCTCGACCATCACTCAGCGCTCGTCGGCGACTCGAATGAATATAAAGCGTTGGCTGCCTGGCGCATCTACATCGCCGTCCGCCTCGATGGCATGACTGAGTCACCGGCAGCAAGGCAGTAGCATGAAAATTGCGTGATCCACTCGCGTGGCAAGGTCCCTCCAGGAGCCGTGGCTCTTGGTGCCACTGATGCGACTTAGGCGACGAGATTGCGCAGTTCCTCGAAGCTCAGATGCTAAACCTCCGACTCCATATCACCAGCGCTCTACAACGTCCCTTGCCTGATATCCCAGAGCTGCCGCATTGCGCAGCTTGACTTGCACCCGCCGATGCGCGGAATATCGGCGAGACTTTTAAGGTCGGCGCCACGCCGGAAGCCACATTGGATGGCCTTGCCGTAACCTGTGCTAGCAAGCGCTTCACTTTTGGCGGGACTGCCAACCGGCACGTGGGCATTGAATGCCGACCCGCGGGTCCCGCTGGCGCTCCTGACTCGACGACACTTCGATGATGCGCTGGCCTATCGGTATCGGTGGCGCAGCTGCGATCGGAATCATCAGGCCGCCGGATGCGCGCAATTGAGGAACCTCGTCGCTCTCCAACACGCGCCACGCACGAGACGCGATCACTGCCAGGCGCTTCGCTGGAGCTCGACGGCAGAGGCGCGAAGCTTAGTTTCGGCTAGCGTTTCGGAAGATAGAGATCGGTGATCGTGCCTTCGGCTGCTTCGGCAGCGAAGGCCACGGTCTCGGCAAGCGTAGGGTGAGGATGCACTGTCAGCCCGATATCTGCTGCATCACAACCCATCTCAATCGCCAAAGAGGCCTCCGCAATCAAGTCACCGGCGTTCGTACCTACAACGCCGGCGCCCAGCAAATGGCCGGTGCTTGGATCGAACAAGAGTTTCGTAAACCCTTCGGAACGGCCAAGCGACAGTGAGCGGCCGCTCGCCGCCCAGGGGAATACGCCCTTATCGTACTTGACGCCGTTAGCCTTGGCTTGATCCTCTGTTAGACCGACCCAGGCGACTTCCGGATCCGTATAGGCCACGGACGGGATAACACGCGCATCGAAAAAGCTCTTCTCGCCCGCGGCTACCTCGGCGGCCACTTTGCCCTCATGGCTCGCCTTGTGGGCAAGCATCGGCTCGCCGACTATGTCCCCAATAGCGAAGATATGCGGGATATTGGTGCGCATCTGCTTGTCGACGGCAATTAGGCCGCGCTCATTGACCTTGATCCCTGCATGGTCTGCTCCGATCTCGCGGCCGTTAGCGCGGCGCCCGACGGCCGTGAGAACGCGGCCAAAGCGTTGCGGCTGCGCCGGCGCCTGGTCGCCTTCGAAGCGCACCAGCAGCCCGTCCGGCTCAGCTTCGATGGACACGACCTTCGTGCCCAACCAGATACCGGCATAACGAGATTGCATCCGCTTCTGCAGTGGCCGTATCAGATCGCGATCCGCGGTCGGAATGAGCGTCTTCGTAAGCTCGACGACGGTGACATTGACGCCCAGAGCGTCATAAACAGTTGCCATCTCCAGACCGATGATACCGCCGCCGATGACGAGCAGGCTCTCTGGCAGCTCCTCCAAAGCAAGCGCACCGGTCGAATCCATGATTCGAGGGTCGTCCGGAAGCCCCGGCAAAGCCACTGGCTCGGAACCGGCAGCAATGATGCATTGGTCAAATGATATTTTCGTTGCCTGACCATCGTGATCGACGAGAAGCTCATGCGCTGCGGTGAACTGTCCGAGTCCACGGACCACGCGCACCTTGCGTTGACCGGCAAGCCCCTCGAGACCTTTGGTCAACTGCCCGACAACTTCGTCTTTCCACGACCGCAAGCGGTCCAGATCGATCTGCGGCGAGCCGAAACTGATGCCATGATGGGCCATCTCCTCGGCCTCTTCGATGACGCGCGCGGCATGCAGCAGTGCTTTCGACGGAATACAGCCCACGTTGAGACAAACCCCGCCGAGCTGCGGCCATCGTTCGACCAGCACCACATCGAGCCCGAGGTCGGCTGCCCGGAACGCGGCGGTATATCCGCCCGGTCCGGCACCGAGCACGAGCAAGCTCGCGTGCAGATCGGTTTGAGGGTCGCTCACGGCGTGAGCTCCAGCAAGTTACGACTCTGGCCGAGCAGCTCGACCAAGCGCGTTGTGAATCGCACCGCTGTTGCACCGTCAATCACACGATGATCGTACGAAAGCGACAGCGGCAACATAAGACGCGGAACAAGCACGTCATCCTGATACATCGGCCGCAGCCGGCTGCGCGATACCCCGAGAATAGCAACCTCGGGCGCGTTGATGATCGGGGTAAAAAAAGAGCCGCCAATCCCGCCTAAGCTCGAGATCGTGAACACACCGCCTTGAATGTCTGTGCTTCCGAGCTTGCTAGCACGTGCCTTCTCGCTGAGATCGCCCAGCGCTTTTGCCAATCCGAAGAGGTTGAGTCGGTCCGCGTCTCGCACGACGGGAACCACCAGACCTCCGGGCGTATCGGCGGCAAAGCCGATGTGAAAATACTTTTTCATGACCAACGCATCCGCGTCAGCATTCAATGAGGAACGGAACACCGGAAAATCCACCAGCGCGAGGATGACGGCGCGCATGATGAAGGCAAGCGGTGTCAGGTGCGCGCCCTGCTCCTTCGCCTGATCCTTGAGCTCATTACGGACGGCTTCCAGCTCGGTGATGTCCGCCTCGTCATGCTGCGTTACGTGTGGGACATTGACCCAACTGGCATGCAGTCTCGGTCCAGAGATCTTCTGGATGCGGCTCAGCGGCTGCGTCTCGATCTCGCCGAAGCTAGCGAAGTTGACTTCGGGCACCGCAGGCAAGCCGCGCCCCCCAGCGGGTCCGCCGCCGAGCATCACTGTCTTGACGAAGGCCTTGAGGTCATCGGATGTGACGCGGCTCTTGCGGCCGCTACCGGCTACGTTGCCAAGATCGACACCGAGCTCGCGCGCGAGTTTACGTACCGACGGGCTTGCGTGGGCCTGACTGAAACGGTATTCATCGACTTGCCGCGCCGCGGCGCCCGGCCGAGCCGGCTTGGGAGTCTCCGCTGGCGGCGCCTTGGGCGGCGCGGCAACGGCAGATGTCTCGGCAGGCTGCTCAGTCGCTGCCGACGCGGCGGTTGCCGTTGGCTCGAGTATCTCGAGCGTCAAGATTGCATCGCCGCTGGAGACCCGATCGCCGCGCTGGACATTAATCCCGGTAACTGCGCCGGCGTGCGTTGCGGGTACCTCCATCGTTGCCTTATCGGTCTCTAGGGCAATGAGGGGGTCGTCTATCTGAACCGAATCACCGACGTTCACGAGCACGTCGATGACCTCGACATCCGCAAAGTCGCCCAGGTCGGGCACCGCCTCTGAGATAGCCCGCGGCGCCTGAATTGCCACCGGATCGGTGTTACCCGCAGGCTTGCGATCAGAATCCGCCGGTGCTGCGTCGCTGTGTTCAGCCGGCGCGCTATCGTTCGTTTGCTCTTCCGCTCCAGCTGGCTCCAAAACGACGATCGCATCCCCGGGGGAAACCCGATCACCCGGCTTCACCTTGATGTCGGTAATTGTGCCCGCATGCGAGCTGGGTACCTCCATCGTGGCCTTATCGGTCTCGAGCACGATAAGCGGATCTTCTAGGGCCACGGTGTCGCCAACTCGCGCGAGCACTTCGATGACCTCAACGTCTGAAAAATCACCGAGATCGGGAACGACGACTTCCATGCGCAGCTCGTGGCTCGAAACGTGCGTTAGAGGGTCACAGGATCGGGCTTCGACGGATCGATGCCGAACTTGCTGATCGCCTGCGTTACGGTATCGACATCCAAGACTCCGTCATCCGCGAGGGACTTGAGCGCTACGACCACGATCGAATAACGATCGACCTCGAAGAACTTCCTCAGCGCCGCGCGCGAATCGCTGCGGCCGAAGCCGTCGGTGCCTAACACGGAATAGCGCCCCGGAACCCATTGGCGAATCTGATCCGGCACGGTCTTCATGTAGTCGGTCGCAGCAACGAACGGCCCTTCCTTGCCGTCCAGACAAGTCGAGACGTAGCTCTGCCGCGGCTTCTGTTTGGGGTGCAGCGTATTCCAGCGATCGATCTCGAGCGCCTCACGCCGCAACTCGCTGAAGCTCGTGACGCTCCAAACGTCGCTTGGGACACCGAACTCTTTCTCTAGCAAATCGGCCGCTGCCTGTACCTCGCGAAGTATCGTGCCAGCCCCCATCAGCTGCACGCGCACCTTGCCGCGCCCACCGGTCTGCAACAGATACATTCCTTTGAGAATGCCCTGCTCTGCGCCCGACGGCATCTCCGGATGAACGTAATTCTCGTTCATGCAGGTGATGTAATAGAAAATATTCTCTTGCTCGGCATACATGCGTCGCAGGCCGTCCTGGATGATCACGGCAAGTTCGTAGCCGAAACACGGATCATAAGCACGGCAGTTCGGGATCGTCGTCGCAATCAGCTGGCTGTGGCCATCCTGATGCTGCAGCCCCTCGCCGGCCAGCGTCGTGCGACCGGCCGTACCGCCGATCAGGAATCCGCGAGCCTGCAAGTCGCCGCCTGCCCAGGCAAAATCACCGACGCGTTGAAAGCCAAACATCGAGTAATAGATGTAGAACGGGATCATCTGCACGCCGTGATTTGCGTAGGACGTACCCGCCGCTAGCCAGGAGCAGAATGCGCCAGCCTCGTTGATACCTTCCTCGAGAATCTGGCCCTTGCGATCCTCTTTGTAGTACATGAGCTGGTCAGCATCCTGCGGCGTATAGAGCTGCCCCATCGACGAATAGATACCGATCTGCCGAAACATGCCTTCCATGCCGAACGTGCGCGCTTCGTCGGGGACGATCGGCACAATGTGAGACCCGATGTTCTTGTCGCGCACCAGTGCGGTAAGAATACGCACGAGCACCATCGTCGTAGACACTTCACGGCCACCACTGCCCTCGAGCTGACCGCTGAAGGCTTCGATTCCGGGAATCGTGAGCGACTTCGCCTTGAGCGTGCGGCTCGGCAGGAACCCACCGAGCGCCTCGCGCCGCTTGCGCAGATACTGCAGTTCCTCGGAGTCCTCATCGGGCATGAAATATGGCAGCTCCTCGAGCTCGCTATCGGCTATCGGTATGTTGAATCGGTCGCGGAAGGCCTTGAGGTCGTCGTAGTTGAGCTTCTTCTTCTGATGCGTGATGTTCTGGCCTTCGCCAGCAGCACCCATGCCGAAGCCCTTAACCGTCTTCGCCAAAATGACCGTCGGCCGGCCTTTATGGCGCGCGGCTTGATCATAGGCCGCATACACCTTCTCCGAATCGTGCCCGCCACGATTCAAGTGCCAGATCTCGTCGTCTGACATGTGTGCGACCATCTCTTTGAGCTCAGGCGCTTTGCCGAAGAAGTGCTCTCTCGTGTAGGCGCCGCCCTTGGCTTTGTAGTTCTGATACTCGCCGTCGACCGTCTCTTCCATGACTCGACGCAGCACGCCCTGCGTATCCTTAGCGAGCAAGGAATCCCAACGGGACCCCCAGATCACTTTGATGACGTTCCAGCCGGCGCCCTGAAATGCGGCTTCGAGCTCTTGAATGATCTTGCCGTTCCCGCGCACCGGGCCGTCGAGACGCTGCAAATTGCAGTTAATCACGAATACGAGGTTATCGAGCTTCTCGCGCACGGGCATCGTGATTGCGCCCATCGATTCTGCTTCATCCGTCTCGCCATCGCCGAGGAAGCACCAAACCTTGCGGTCTTCTTCCGGTAGGATGCCGCGGTTCTGCAGATAACGCAGAAATCGCGCCTGATAGATTGCCATCATCGGCCCGAGGCCCATCGACACCGTCGGGAACTGCCAAAATTCCGGCATGAGCCAAGGATGCGGATAGGACGACAGGCCCAGACCGCTGACCTCTTGACGGAAGTGGTCGAGATTTTCCGCGGTCAGCCGGCCCTCTAGAAACGCGCGCGCGTAGATACCCGGTGATGAGTGGCCTTGAAAGAATATGAGATCACCACCGAAGGCGTCGTTCGGCGCCCGCCAGAAATGATTGAAGCCGACTTCGTAAAGTGTTGCCGAAGAGGCGTAGCTTGCGATATGCCCACCGTATTCGGAGCTGATCCTATTTGCATGAACGACCATCGCCATTGCATTCCATCGAAAGTACGCCTCGATGCGGCGCTCGATGGCTCGATCGCCGGGGTATTCCGGCTGCTGGCCTACCGGGATCGTGTTCAGATAGGCCGTGTTGGGGCTGTAGGGCAGATATGCGCCCGAGCGCCGTGCGTGGTCGATTAAGCACTCGAGCAGGTAATGCGCGCGGTCGGCCCCATAGACTCGGATCACCGAGTCAATAGACTCGAGCCAATCCTGGGTCTCCTCGGGATCCGGATCGTCCGGGAAACGTCCGAAAAATGGTAACGGTCTAACGCTCGACATAGGGCTTGAAGACGCTTGAAACGCCTAGCTCACAATGAGCACGAAACCGTACGATATGCGTGAGGCCAATGAATACTCCTGCCGCTGACCGCTTCGGGCGCTGCGACCGTCAATGAGACGCGGTGCCAACTGCGATATGATCAGGGTTTACGTATAGCGGGTCAAGACAAGCGCATGGACATCCTGCCAGATCTCAAGCTTCCGAGAATCACACAGTCCACTGAGCCGCCGAGCCGCTCAGCGCTCGGGCAATTCGACCACATCGTGATCGCGCTGCCGCAGCGGCCATCTGCACAAGACTTTAATCGTCTGCCGCAGGCGAAACAGCTCAAGACCCTGCTCGCGAAGGCCGAAACGAGCGAATGCGTACTCTCGCGACTCACCAACACCCGAGGCACAGGGATAACGATCGCTCGCTACACCGCCGGCACTCGCTTCGAGCAGCTCACTTGGGCCAGAAAGGCCCTCGCCGGCTGCCAAACCGAGCGGCCTAATCGCATCGGTATCTATGCAGTAGGGCTCGGCGGGCAGGAGCAATCTGCCGTCACAGCTCTCGTCGCAGCAATCCTTGCAGCTGCTTTCAGACTTCCCAGCTTCAAAAGCAAACCGGAGAAGGCGTGGGCGCTGAATGACATTAAGATTCTCGGGCTGAGCGAGCGAGCGGATCTGGAGCCGTTGCGCGCGCGGGCTATCGGCAACAACATAGCACGCTGGTTCACGGCACTCCCGCCAAACGCCCTGACCGCGAAGAGCTACCGACAAGCGCTGCAATCGCTCTGCAAGCAGTTCAATCTGACCTACGAGTTCATCGACGAACGGAAGCTGGCGCGCCTCGGCGCCGGTGCCTTCCTCGCTGTGTCCCAGGGGAATGCGGATCACGACGCAGGCATTATCCGTCTCCGGCATCGGCCGCGGCGGCAGAAGACCGCCGCGCTTAGCCTGATCGGCAAAGGAATACTTTTCGATACTGGCGGCACGAACCTCAAGCCGTTCAAGGGCATGCTCGATATGCATACTGATATGCAAGGCAGCGCCGTCGCGATCGGCTCCCTGGTGGCGCTGGCAATACTCGGTGTTCCCTACCCGGTCGATGCATGGCTTGCCGTGACCGAGAATCGCATATCGGCAACGGCCTATAAGTCACAAGACATTGTCACTGCCGCAAACGGTACGACCATCCAAGTGATTCACACGGATGCCGAGGGCCGCATGGTTCTTGCGGATACGTTGGCGCTTGCAGCGCGGGAGAAACCTGCGCTCATGATCGACTTCGCAACGTTGACCGGCGCCTGCGTTGGCGCGTTGACCGCGCGTTACTCGGGTGTATTCAGTAATCGCCAGGCCGCCAACGCCATAACCCGACTAGCAGGTAGCCAGAGCGGCGAGCGTGTTTGGCCATTCCCAATGGACTCGGACTACGACGAGCTGCTGCACAGTGAGGTCGCGGACATCAAACAATGCGCGGCGTCGGGGTCTGGTGACCACATTCTCGCTGCGCGATTCTTGTCGCGCTTTGTGCCGGCGTCGATCCCGTGGATACATGTCGACCTCAGCGCCGGTCAGCACAAGGATGGTCTTGCCCACATCGCATCGGAGATTACAGGCTTCGGCGTTGGCCTGACTCTAGAGCTCCTGAGCAGGCAATCACCCGCGGAGCTGGCGACAGAATTAGCGTGACTTCCGAGCCAGATCAGCCCGCCGAACCGAGCAAGAGTCCGGACGCGATTGCGAACCGCTTTCGCGGATTTCTGCCCGTCGTGGTTGACGTAGAGACCGGTGGATTCAATCCGGCCACCGACGCGCTGCTCGAGATCGGCGCAGTTCTGCTAAAAATCGACTCTGACGGCGAGCTGACGCTGGGTGAGATGCTTCGCTATCAAGTCAAGCCGTTCCCGGGCGCGAATCTCGAGCCCGCATCGCTACAGGTAACGGGCATCGACCCTTATCATCCACTTCGGCCAGCAATCGATGAAGCTGATGCCCTGCGCGGTCTGTTCCAGAGGATTCGAAAGGAACTCAAGGATCACGACTGCACGCGCGCGGTTCTCGTCGGCCACAACGCCTTCTTCGATCTGCAATTTATTAACGCTGCCGTAGAAAGAAGCGGCGTCAAACGCAACCCGTTTCATCCATTTTCGAGCTTCGACACGGTAACGCTCGCAGGCTGCACCTTCGGACAGACCGTACTGGGCCGCGCCGTTGCCGCCGCGGGATTCGAGTGGGATGACAGTCAAGCGCACTCAGCGCTCTATGACGCGACGATGACCGCTCACTTGTTCTGCGAATGCCTACGCAGAATTCGCAGCAGTGACAGGAGCTAGTCTAGTCACCTGGCGAAATCGGCGCCCTAGCCTGCCGGCTTACTCGGCAAGCCGTCGACGAGCTGTTTGAGCTCGCCGGACTCGTACAGCTCAAGCGCAATATCGCAACCACCGATGAGCTCACCGTTCACGTACAGCTGCGGAAACGTAGGCCAGTTTGAGAACACTTTCAGACCCTCACGTATCTCGGGGTCTTCGAAAATATTGACGAAGGCGAACTCGGCCCCCACCGCGCGCAACGCGGCGACGGTCTGCGCGGAAAAGCCGCACTGCGGAAAGTCCGGGGTACCTTTCATATATAACAGCACCGGATAAGACTGGAGCTGCTTTGTAATTCGCTCATTTACGTCCATCAGAAAGCCACCTCCTGGCTTGAGCAGTCGCGCCCCGGCCGTGCAAACTAGCAGCACGACCAAACTGTCAAGGGCTAACAGCAATTGAATAATGGGTATCTCTCACCTATTCTTCAAGCCCTGACTGGCCAATTCGAGCAATTAAAACTGGTCGGTAGCGAACCAAGAATCAGAAACACCCAGACGGGAGGATCTTTGATGAATCCACTGAACTCAGTCAACGGTACTATTATCGGGGGCATCGTCCTCGCGATCGTCATTGCCTTCTTCACCGGGGGAGTCGGCATAAATTTAAATGAGTTCAGCCTGATCATCTGGATTCACGCGATGGCAGGAATCACCTGGATCGGGCTGCTGTACTATTTCAATTTCGTCCAGGTTCCTGCACTTGCCGAAGCCGCATCCGACGAAGGCGGGCCCGGCGGCGCGGGGATCACCAAGTACGTAGCGCCTAGGGCCCTGTGGTGGTTCCGCTGGGGCGCGGCGTTGACCTGGATCACGGGTGCGGCCTACCTAGGGCGGCTCGGGATCTTTGGCGATGCCTTCATGCTCGGCCTCAACTCTGGCGCACCCGCAAATGCCTATGTCATTGGCATCGGCGCCTGGCTCGGCACGATCATGCTCTTCAACGTTTGGGTGCTGATCTGGCCGAACCAAAAGAAGATACTCGGAATTGTCGAGGCCTCCGCAGAGGAGATCGGCAAAGCGCGCCGCGTAGCATTTCTCGCCTCGCGCACGAATACACTGCTGTCGATCCCGATGCTAATGAGCATGGTCGGCTACGGCCACGCTGGCTACTTTCTTTAAACCTAGCCATTCTTTCCAAGCCCGGCGAGGACCGCACTCGCCGGGCTTGTTCTTCAGCAACCACACCGCTTGCGATGCATGAGATCGATCGCGCTCTCGCGAATGACATCGACCGAGTCGTAAAACAGGCCCTCGCCGAGGATTTGGGGAGCGGCGACCTGACGGCGGCTCTCGTGCCCGAGCACGGCGTCGCCCGAGCTCGAGTCGTCGCCCGTGAGCGTGCCGTGTTGTGTGGATCGCTTTGGTTCGACGAGGTATTCAGGCAACTCGACTCACGCATTACGGTTCGCTGGCACCACACCGACGGCGATGCGCTAGCCCCGGGCGCAACCGTCTGCGAAGTTGAGGGGCCGGCGCGACCGATTCTTAGCGGCGAGCGCACGGCGCTGAACCTGCTGCAGCTGCTGTCCGGCACGGCCACTGCAACTCAAACCTACGCGGCTGCAATCGCTGGCACGAGAGCGCGAATACTCGACACGCGCAAGACGATACCCGGACTGCGGCTTGCGCAGAAATACGCTGTGCGTTGTGGCGGCGGCAGCAACCACCGATTAGGGTTGTACGACGCCATCCTTATAAAAGAGAATCACATCGCCGCCGCCGGCACGCTCGCGGCAGCCGTCGAGGCCGCAGCGGCGCATGCGGATTCAGTGATGATCGAGGTCGAGGTAGAATCGCTGGACCAACTCGCACAGGCCCTCGCGACCCGAGCCGACCGAATACTGCTCGACAACTTCGGTGTCGAGAACCTTGCCAGCGCGGTAGCCATGCGCAACGCCGTGGATGGGTGTCTCATCGAGCTCGAAGCGTCTGGCGGCATTACGCTTGCAAACATCCGCGAGATTGCCGCAACTGGGGTGGATGTAGTCTCCGTTGGCGCCATCACGAAGGACGTTATCGCAACGGACTATTCGATGCGCTTCGACTGAAGCCCCTCAAGCAACGGCCTGAACCAAACGCCTTGGCTCCTCGACACCGTAGCCTTGGGCATAATCGACGCCCATGCCGCGAAGCATCGTAATGATCTCGGTGTTCTCGGCGAACTCGGCGATCGTCTGCTTGCCCGTTAGATGGCCGATCTCGTTGATCGATCTGACCATTTCCCGATCGATCGGATCGTGCAGAATTTCTTTGACGAAGCTGCCGTCGATCTTAAGAAAATCAACCGGGAAGTGCTTTAGGTAACCGAACGACGACAGACCCGTGCCAAAATCGTCGAGTGCGAACTTGCAGCCGAGCTCCTGCAGCGCGTTGATAAACCGATTGGCCTGCGAGTAGCTCGCAATAGCGGCGGTCTCGGTGATCTCGAAGCAAATGGTCTCGCCATCGAGGCCACTAGTTCGGAACTGATCAATCACAAACGGCAGGAACTTCTCGTCCGCTAGGCTCTGACCGGACAGATTGATCGAGCATAAAGCCAGCCTCTCACGCTCGTCGGCCTCTGACACGAGCCAACGAAACGCGTGCGCGATGACCCAGCGATCAATATTCGGCGTGATCCCGTATCGCTCGGCCGCGACAATAAAAAGCTCTGGAGAGATAATCGTTCCGTTCTCGTCTCGCATACGCAGCAACAGCTCGTAGTGAGCGCCAGTGGCAAGCCCAGGCTGCAATGGCTGTATCGTCTGCCGAAAAAGCTCGAAGCGATTCTCTTCGAGCGCGTTGTTGATGCGTGCTGCCCATTGCATCTCTTTGCGGCGCCGCATGAGGTCGATATCGGTCTCTTCGTAGGTATAGACGCGGTTCCTCCCCGCCTCCTTGGCCGCTGCGCACGCGCTGTCCGCGGCACTGATCAGCGATGCGATATCGTCAGACCCCGGCAGGATAGGCACAACGCCGATGCTGACGCTCAACCTGAAAGTACGATCGTCCCAGACGAAGCGGAACTCATTGATCAGCTCGCGCAACATCTCCGCAGTGCGCATCGCCTCATCTACGGCGCAACTCTCCAGCAGGACACCAAACTCGTCGCCGCCGAGCCGCGACAGCGTATCCCGCCAGCGGATCTTGGACTTCAGCAACGCGCTGAGCTGACGCAACATCTCGTCACCGGCGGAATGCCCACACGCATCGTTGATGATCTTGAACTGATCGAGATCCAGATGCAGCAGCGCGTAGGACGCTTCCTTGGCCTTCGCGCTGCGCAAGGCACGCTCCAAGCGCTTTTCGAACTCGGGACGGTTGACGAGGTGCGTCAGGCTGTCATGGCTGGCATGAAAGCTCAGCCTATTGTTTAGCTCTCTCGCTTCGCTCACGTCGTGGAACACGAGCACGCCGCCGAGAACATTACCGTTCGGGTCCCGGATCGGCGAAGCGGTGCTTTCGATATAGAGCTCGTTGCCGTCCCTGCGAATCAGCAGGGTCGGACGCACTGACTTCGTCGATCGGTTACGGCGCATCGAGACGGTAACCGGATTTTCCACGGGCTCACATGTCTCTTCGTGGAAGCCACGGAAAATTTCGTCGATTGAGCAACCGACCGCGTCGTCCAGCTTCCAGCCCGTCAGGTCTTCGGCAACGGGATTGAGATACTGAACATGCGCCTGCGCGTCGGTCGTGACGACGCCGTCGCCAATTGACTGCAGCGTGATCTGCGCGCTCTCCTTCTCTCTGAAAAGTGCCTCTTCGTAAAGCTTGCGCTCAGTTACGTCGGTTTCCACTCCGACGAGCCGACGCAGGCGGCCATTTTCGTCGAGCCGACCCTGCACGCGGCTATGTACCCACCGCCAATCACCGTCGGCGTGACGCATCCGATGCATGCTTTCGAACAAGCCCTTCTGACCTTCGATGTGCTCGCGAAGCTGAATCTGAACCTTGGCCATGTCGTCTGGATGGACGAGAAACCTCCATTCTGGAATTTCTTCGTCTCTCTCATACCCGAGCATGGCGCGCCAACGCGGCGAGAAATAAATATTGTTGCCGCGCACATCGTAGTCCCACAAGCCATCGTTGGCCGTTGTCGTCACCAACTCGTCCCGCTCCTGCACGACTTGCAAGGCCTCGCTGAGTCGGATGCGCTCGATACCGCCGGCGCAGCTGGCACCGATGAGCTTGAGAGCCAAATGCAGACTGCCGCCCCAGTCAGGTCGGGGTTGCGAGCTGCAGACACCCAATATGCCGCCAAGTTCGCCGCGAATCTCGAAGCCTACTGCGAGCATGGCCGCGATGTTGAGATGCGCGAAGGCATCCGCGTCTATTGCCTGGGACTCCTTCGGCTCGGCGGTGTCTTTGATCTCGATAATCTTCAGGTGACCGAGATGCTGGCGCATCCATGGGAAGTCGTCCAGCTTGCGATCCTTAAGGACTTCCGGATTGCAGCTGGAGAAAGTTGAACGCCCCGCGTAGACCGCTTCGAGCTTGCCGGCGGAATCCAGCAGCGCAACAAAGATGGCGTCTGCTCCACTCGTCTCGGTAAGCCGTTGCAGACCGGATCGGAGGCGATTCTCGAGATCGTTGGGGCCCAGTGACTGGAAGTCGACGGCGACTTGAGTACATACGAGGTCTAGCCCCGCGCCGTTTAGACCTTGCGATAAGGGCTTGGGCTCCCGCAATTGCGGGGAGAGCGTGGTGCTGGTTTCGCTGCCTCTCAACTCATTCGCCATTGTGTCACCGCAAGCTAAACGGCCAATCGGCGCCCCCACCTTTATTCCACATTCAATTCTGACAGTAAAATGCCAGAATACAAGGAAAAAACCACTCCCACTCGGGATCTGCGACGGTCGCAGGCAAGCGCACCGCCGGATCGCGTCACTACGCTACCTCATAGCAATGCCCGGCCTAACGGAATACGACGGTCCTGCTGCCGGTCAACAACACACGGCGTTCCGCCTGATACTGAGTCGCACGCGCAAGCACGAGTTTCTCTATATCTCGGCCGAGCGTCGCCAACTCGCGCGCCGACATCGAATGATCGACCCGCACCACGTCCTGCTCGATGATCGGCCCTTCATCGAGATCGGAGGTCACGTAATGCGCCGTTGCGCCAATCAGCTTCACGCCCCGGGCATGGGCCTGCTCGTAGGGCCGCGCACCCTTGAAGCCCGGCAAGAACGAATGATGAATGTTTATGATTCGCGCGGGCAAGCGAGCGCAGACCTCTCCGGACAACACCTGCATATAGCGCGCAAGGACGATGAAATCGATGCTGCTTGCCTTGATCAACTCGACGAGCTTGGCTTCTTGGGCGTTTTTATTATCCGCTGTAACAGGCCAGCAGTGATAATCGATACCATGGCTCTCGGTGAGAATTCGCGCGTCCTCATGGTTGGAAACAACCGCAGGTATCTGTATTTTGAGCTCGCCGATTCGATAACGGTACAGCAGGTCATGCAGGCAATGATCCTGCCTAGAGACCATGATGAGCACCTTCGGCTTCATACCGCAGTCCCAAATGTCCCAGTTCATCTCAAAGCCCTGTGCGACCTGTTCGAACTCGGCACACAGGCGCTCGGCATCTACGACCGAGCCTTCGGCCGCGAAATGGATGCGCATACAGAAGGTGCCGGTGACAGGGTCTCCGAACTGCGCGCTATCGAGAATGTTGCAGTCGCGCTTGATAAGAAATTGACTGACCGCGAATACGATGCCCCGCTGATCGGGGCATACGAGGGTGAGCACGAAATCGGGGGGCATCTGCGAATCCATCGTCAGGCGAGCTCGCGGCCACGGGCCGCTGCTGCCTGCACGGCCTTGCGCAACAACGGAACTAGCCCATCGTCGGCCATCAGAACTTCGAGCGCGGCCTGCGTCGTGCCACCTGGACTCGTCACCTGCTGACGTAGCGTTGCCGCCGCGGCCGATGACTGTTTCGCATACGCAGCCGAGCCTGCAACCGTTGCTCTGGCGAGATGATCTGCCAGATTACGGTCGAGCCCGGCCGCGACGCCAGCTGCCGAAAGCGCCTCTATCAGCAAGAACACGTAGGCCGGGCCGCTGCCCGAAACAGCCGTCACGGCATCCATGAGCGTCTCGTCCTCAATCCACACGACCTCACCCACCGCGCGCATGAGGCGCTCGCATAGCGCTCGTTTCGCGTCGCCAACCGCGCGATTAGCAACGAGCGCTGTGATGCCCTGACCGATCGCGGCCGGCGTATTCGGCATGGCTCGCACGACCATCGGCTGCCCGCCGAGAAGCCTCTCGAAAAACTCGATCGGCTTACCCGCGGCAATCGACAGGATGAGCGAGCCAGCTGCGGCCAGTGGCCGGCAGTCCGGAATCAAGGCCTCAAGCTGCTGCGGCTTGACCGCGAGCACAACAACGTCGATGGGCGAAGTCACGGGGGCGAGCGCTGGCTGAGCAGAAATCCCAAGCGCGCGCACTCGTTCGAGCGCTTCACGCTGCGCATCGACGACACGCAGCCGCCGCGGATCGAAGCCTTGAGCAAGCCAACCTTCGAGCAAGGCCGCACCCATGTTGCCGCAGCCAACGAGCAGAATGTCGTGGTCGTTATCCATTGGGTAT
>JAHEEM010000246.1 GCA_024640695.1 Rhodospirillaceae bacterium
AGTACCGAGAGCTCGCGGCCTTTGCGCAGTTCGCCTCGGACCTCGACGAAGCGACCCGACGTCAGCTCGAACGCGGTCAACGCGTCACGGAGCTCATGAAGCAGGCACAGTATTCGCCCTTGTCGGTGGCGGAGATGGCCATCTCGTTGTTCGCCGTCAACGAAGGTTTCCTGGACGACGTCGCGGTAGATAAGGTCGTGGCCTTCGAATCGGGTCTGCATGCGCACGCTAAGGCGAATACGCCGGCGCTGATCGACAAGATCAACAGTACCGGCGCTTACAATGACGAAATCGCCGCGGAGCTTAAGGCTTTAGTGGGGTCTTTCAAGACCACCGGGACCTACTAGTAGGCACGAGTACGGAACCGAGATAGGAAAACTGCATGGCAGTCGGCAAAGAGATCCGCACCAAGATCAACAGCGTCAAGAATACGCAGAAGATCACCAAAGCTATGGAGATGGTCGCAGCGTCGAAGCTTAGGAAGACGCAGGATCGCATGGCGGCATCGCGCCCTTATGCACAGCGCATCCGTACCGTGATTGGTCATCTATCCGAGGCCAACCCGGATTACCGGCACCCGTTCCTGCAGGCCAGAGAGGTCAAGCGCGTCGGTTATATCGTCATTACTACGGATCGTGGCCTTTGCGGGTCACTGAACGTAAACGTGTTCCGCGCGATGCTGAATGATATTCGCGATTGGCATGCGAAGGGCGTCGAGGTCGATCTGTGCATACTCGGCGCGAAGGGAATTGCCTACTTTCGGCGCCTGAAGACGAACATCGTGGCTGCAGCAAGCCATCTCGGAGATCAGCCGAAGGTATCCGATCTGGTCGGTACGATCACGGCGATGACCGATGCCTATGAGAAAGGCACGATTGATCGGCTCTTTCTCGCGCACAATGTTTTCGAGAACACCATGAGCCAGGTACCCGAGATTCGGACCTTGCTACCGGTTGAAGCCGTCGACAAAGCGGAGCTCCAGGAGCACTGGGACTATATCTACGAGCCGGATGCAGCCGCTCTGCTAAACAATATCCTCAGTCGCTATATCGAGTCGCAGGTCTATCGCGCAGCTGTTGAGAACGTGGCCTGCGAGATGGCTTCCAAGATGGTTGCGATGAAGGCGGCGACCGACAACGCTGGTAAGTTCATCGACCAGCTCAAGCTAATTTACAACAAGGCACGCCAGGCGGCGATCACCCAGGAGATCTCTGAGATCGTGGGTGGCGCGGCGGCCGTTTAAACCGCATTCGGAGATGGAAGGTACACATTCATGAGCACGGGCACTATCGTTCAAGTCATCGGCGCCGTTGTGGACGTCGAGTTTCCACGCGATGCGATTCCGAAGGTCTACGATGCGCTGCACCTGGACGACCGCGAGCTTACGCTCGAAGTCCAGCAACAGCTCGGTGACGGTGTCGTGCGCGCGATTGCCATGGGGTCGAGCGAAGGGCTCAAACGCGGCCTACCCGTCTCCAACACGGGTCAGCCGATCTCCATTCCGGTGGGCGAGAAAACCCTCGGGCGCATCATGGATGTGTTGGGCACGCCCATCGACAATGCCGGACCGATTGGCGAGCAGGAGCGCTGGCCGATCCACCGCAAGCCGCCGGCCTACGAAGATCAGGCAGCCTCCACCGAGCTACTCGAAACGGGCGTCAAGGTCATCGACCTGATTATGCCGATTTCCAAGGGCGGCAAGATCGGCCTCTTCGGCGGCGCCGGCGTCGGTAAGACCGTTACGCTCATGGAGCTCATCAACAACATCGCGAAGGCGCACGGCGGCTACTCAGTATTCGCGGGCGTCGGCGAACGTACCCGCGAGGGCAACGACTTCTATCACGAGATGCGCGAATCGAAAGTTATCGATAAGGTGTCGCTCGTATACGGTCAGATGAACGAGCCGCCGGGCAATCGCCTGCGCGTCGCGCTAACAGGGCTGACGATTGCGGAGTACTTCCGTGACGAGGGCCGCGACGTGCTGATGTTCATCGACAACATCTATCGCTACACGCTCGCCGGCACCGAGGTTTCGGCGCTCCTCGGCCGCATGCCGTCGGCCGTCGGTTACCAGCCGACCCTCGCCGAGGAGATGGGCGTTCTGCAGGAGAGAATTACCTCGACGAAGACCGGCTCAATTACATCGTTCCAGGCCGTTTACGTCCCTGCCGACGATTTGACCGACCCGTCGCCGGCAACCACCTTCGCTCACCTTGATGCAACGCTCGTGCTGTCGCGGCAGATCGCTGAGCTAGGCATCTATCCGGCCGTTGATCCACTCGACTCCACCAGCCGCCTGCTCGACCCAAACGTCGTCGGGCGCGAGCATTACGATACGGCACGTGCGGTGCAGGCGGTGCTGCAGCGCTACAAGGAGCTGCAGGACATCATCGCAATTCTCGGCATGGACGAGCTCTCCGAGGACGACAAACTCAGTGTGCAGCGAGCTCGTAAGATTCAGCGTTTTCTCTCCCAGCCGTTCACCGTCGCCGAGACCTTCACGGGAAGCCCCGGCAAGTACGTTTCGCTCAAGGACACCATCCGCGGCTTCAAGGCGATCGTCGACGGCGAGTACGACAGACTGCCCGAGCAGGCGTTCTATATGGTCGGCCCGATCGAGGAAGCGGTCGAGCGCGCCAAGCAACTGCAATAGCGGTCGGATACAGCAATGGCAAGCATACGCGTGGATATCGTTAGCGCCGAGGGTGAGATTTTCTCCGGCGAGGCCGCGATGGTGTTCGCGCCGGCCAGGCTAGGCGAGATCGGCATTGCGCCGCGCCATGCGCCGTTGCTGACCGATCTCAAGCCGGGTGAAGTCAGAGTGCAGAGCGGTGACGGTACGGAGCGGCTGTTCTATGTCACCGGTGGCGTGCTCGAGGTGCAGCCATATTTGGTCACCGTATTAGCCGACAGCGCTCTGCATGCAGAGCAGCTCGACGAGGAGGCCGCGCTGGCGGCACGTGAGCATGCTCGCGAGGCGCTCGAGGGCCGGCATGGCGAGATCGATCTCTTGCAGGCGCAAGCCGAGCTGGTCGAGGCCGAGGCGCGATACCGCGCTGCCCAGAAACTCAAGGGCAAGCGCGGCTGAGTCGCCTGGGCCGACCGACCGGACCGTGCATGGATGTCCGATACGGCTAAGCCGTCGCTCGGAACTGAGATCTCCATGCGCCGCCGCTGCGGCCGGCGCGTTATTATCTGCGTTCCAGTAGTCAGAGAGGTCGAGCCGTGGCGCTGACCGTCGTGATCCTGGCCGCCGGCCAGGGCAAGCGCATGAATTCCGACCGGCCCAAGGTGCTTCAGCCCCTGGCCGGGCGGCCGCTGCTCGCGCATGTCATCGACACCGCCCGAGCCCTCGGGCCGCAGGCCGTCAACATCGTGTACGGACATGGTGCCGAGGCCGTAAAGGCGGCGTTTCCGGATCCCGATCTGAGCTGGAGCCATCAGGCGCAGCAGCTCGGGACAGGTCACGCCGTGCTGCAGGCGCTGCCGGCAATTCCGGCGGATCATGATGTCCTGATCCTCTGCGGCGATGCGCCGCTCGTGCAGGCGGACAGCCTGGCCGCCATGCTCGGTGCGCTGCCGCCGCACAGCTTTGGGCTGCTTACCGCGCGCCTTGCCGACCCCACCGGCTACGGTCGAATCGTTCGTGACGACGGCGGAGCTGTTCGCGGTGTCGTCGAGGAACGCGATGCCAGCCCGAGCGAATCGGCCATCGACGAGATCAACACGGGTGTCATGCTGTTGCCCGCGGCTTGGCTTGGCAAAACGCTCGCAGCGCTCGACAACGACAACGCCCAGGGCGAATACTATCTCACCGATGTGATCGGGCTTGCGGGCGCTCAAGGCTTACCGATTGTCACGGTCGAAGCCGCCGACCCTAGCGAGGTCCTCGGTATAAACGATCGCACGCAGCTGGCGATGGCTGAGCGTATCATGCAGCGACGCTACGCCCAGACCCTGCTCGATCGGGGTGTGACGCTCGCTGACCCGGACCGCTTCGACCTGCGAGGGCGTCTCGAGGTCGGGCGTGACGTCTTCATCGATGTCGGCGCCGTGTTCGAGGGCAGCGTTGAACTCGGCGACGGTGTTCACATCGGCCCCAATGCATTCATTGCCAACACCAAGCTCGGTGACGGCTGTGTGGTGCATGCGCATTGCGCCATGGACGGGGTCGTCGCGGGTCCGGATTGCGAGATCGGGCCCTTTGCGCGGCTGAGGCCTGGGGCCAGCTTCGCCGAGCGTGTAAAGATCGGTAACTTTGTCGAGGTCAAAGCCAGCGAGATCGAGGCTGGCAGTAAGGTCAATCACTTGAGCTACATCGGTGACACGCGCGTGGGTCGGGACGTCAATATCGGCGCGGGCACGATCACCTGCAACTATGATGGGGCGAATAAGCATCGCACCACGATCGGCGATCAGGTGTTTGTGGGTTCCGGGGTCATGCTGGTCGCGCCGGTGACGGTTGGTGCTGGCGCCACGATCGGCGCGGGCTCGACGATTACCAAAGAAGCGCCGGCCGAGGCCCTGACGGTCGCGCGGGCGCGGCAGACGACTCTCACGGGCTGGCATCGACCAGCGAAGCGGCGCGATTGACTTCGCCGCGCGGCAGCCAACGAGAACAGGGCGCAGTAAATTAATGTGTGGAATTGTTGGCGCAATCGCTGAACGGAACATCGTTCCCGTCCTCGTGGAAGGCCTG
>JAHEEM010000247.1 GCA_024640695.1 Rhodospirillaceae bacterium
TAACCAGTCCGATCTGGGAACGCATTTTCACGGTTGCGCCGCTCGTGTTGGTCGGCACGGTCGAGGCGGACGGCAGCCCGGACTTCGCGCCGAAACACATGGCTTTTCCTCTGGGCTGGGAGAACTACTTCGGCTTCGTCTGCACGCCTCGGCATGCGACCTATCGCAATGCCATTCGCAGCGGCGTTTTTACTGTCACCTATCCCCGCCCGGCCGACATTGTGATGACGAGTCTGAGCGCGGCGCCGCGATGCGACGATACGAAGCCGATTCTGAGTCTAGCCGACGCTTTCCCGGCGCGGCAGGTCGAGGGGTATCTGCTAGGCAGCGGATATCTATTCCTCGAGTGCCAGTTGCAGCAGGTCGTCGATGGATTCGGTGCGAACAGTCTGATTGCCGGGCGAATTGTCGCTGCGCATGCGCACCCTGATGCTCTTCGTCGCGCGGACCGTGATGACGCAGAGATTCTTCTCGACGTCCCGCAGATCGCCTATCTCTATCCGGGGCGCTTTGCCGTAATCGATCGGACTGAAGCCTTTCCGTTCCCGACGGGCATGCAGCGCTGAACGGCGAGAGGCTCGAAGTGACCGCTCGGCACGCAGTGAGGGTGATCGAGGACGCGATAGTCGTGAGCCGTCGGATCAGCTGTGCGGTGACTTTGATCAGTCGACCGCATGATGTCGGTGAGCTCCGATGAGCGACGAGGCGCATCGCATCGGTGCGGACATCCTTGGGTGTGTGCGCGATCAGCGGCAATACATGATCGGCCTGCTGGAGAAGCTTGCGCTGGCGGAGTCTCCATCCTCTGACCCTGTTAGCCAGCAGCAGATCCGCCGCCTACTGAGCGGTGAGCTCGAGCAACTCGGCTTCCAGACGCGGCTTCTGCCGGGAACGAGTTCGGGGGGGCAGGTCTATGCCCGCCCGCGGGTGCGCGAGAGGTCGGTTGCGCTGCAGCTCATACTAGGTCACTTCGATACCGTTTGGCCCATCGGCACGCTCGAGGAGATGCCGTTCGTAGTCGAAGGTAACCTTGTCCGTGGGCCAGGCGTGTTCGACATGAAGGGCGGCCTCGTGCAGCTCATCGTCGCGCTGCGCGCGCTCATGGAGCTGCGACTACCCATGCCGGTCACACCGGTGATCTTTCTGAACTCCGACGAGGAGATCGGCAGCCGCGAATCGACGCGTTACATTGCGGCGCTTGCACAGCGCTCGGAGCGAGCCTTCGTGCTCGAACCATCACTCGGTCGTGTTGGCGCGATCAAGACGGCACGTAAGGGTGTCGGCCGCTTTACTATTTTGGCTCGCGGCCGCGCCGCGCATGCGGGGCTCGACCCGGAGCGCGGCGTGAGCGCGATACTCGAGCTGTCGTTCATCATCCAGAAGCTGTTCGCCTTGAATGACCCCGGGCGCGGCGTGACGGTCAATGTCGGCACGATCGACGGCGGTTTGCGACCGAATGTCATTGCACCTACGAGCCGCGCCGTCGTCGATGTTCGGGTGGCGAGCCAGGCGGACGCCGAGCGCGTCGACGCGGCGATTCGCGCATTGCAGCCGACAGCAGAGGGCGTGGTGCTCGAGATCGAGGGCGGCATCGGCCGGCCGCCGCTAGAGCCGACCCCGCGCAATCGAGCGCTGTGGGCGGTTGCCCAGACGCTCGGTGGAGAGATCGGTCTGGACCTAAGCGAGGCTCGAGCAGGCGGCGGGTCCGATGGCAATACGACGAGCCTCTACACTGCAACACTCGATGGTCTCGGTCCGGTGGGTGACGGCGCGCATGCGCACCATGAGCAGTTGGACCTCGACAAGACGACCGAGCGAGCCGCGCTGCTGAGCCTGCTGCTCATCTCGCCGCCGCTGAGGAGCAGCATAGATGAATGAGCGCCATATCTTCACTTCAGTGACACGGATCGCCGATCTCGAGTCGGGCGGTTTCGACATCATCAAGGTGCCCCGTAGTAACTGGGCCGACGCCGACTACGTCGTGACCCGCGTGCTCGGCACCCCATCGGCCCGCTACGGCTTGGAGCTCGCCAGTGGGCGCATCGTGGAGCCGATGGAAGGCGCAAGCGTCATCGGTGCGCTCGGGACGCGCGCCGCAACGCTCGAAGCCGTGGGCAGTTGGAAGGATGTTGGTGAGGATGGCGAGATGGACATGCTCACGGGTGCCGGCTTGTTCGGCAGAGCGACGTCAGTCGCGCACTGGATTTCCCCGATGACGACGCTCGCCTATGTCGGTCATGTCGCTCGCGATGGCCGCACGCTCGGTATGGGAGATTTCGTGTTGCCGGTTCGGCCCGCGAGACTGTCAGTACCGGTAATCTTGCTCGTCGGGACGTCGATGTCCGCTGGCAAGACGACGGTTGGTCGAACGATTATCCATGAGCTCAAGCGCTCGAATCTGCGGGTAGTGGGCGCGAAGCTTACCGGCGCCGGCCGCTATCGCGATGTCCTGTCGTTCCAAGATGCGGGCGCCGATGCCATCATCGACTTCGTCGACGCTGGCTTGCCGTCGACGGTCGTGGCTAAGCCACGTTTCGATGCGGCGATGGAGTACATGGTGTCGCGGATCATGGCAAATGAGCCTGACGTCGTCGTCGCAGAAGCCGGAGCCTCGCCACTTGAGCCGTACAATGGCGCGAGCGCCGTCGCTGCCCTCGACGGCCACATATGCTGCAGCGTGCTCTGCGCATCTGATCCGTATGCGGTGCTCGGCGTGCGGACCGCGTTTGCGTTCAAGCCGAGTCTAGTTGCCGGCCCGGCAGCAAATACTCAAGCCGGTATCGATCTCGTTGCCGAGTTGACTGGCCTGGATGCCGTCAACGTTTTCCAGGCAGCCTCGCGCACTCGCCTGCGCGCTGTTCTCGATGACGCGCTAGGCGAGCTGCTGGGTTGACGCGGCGCCGAGATCACTCGGTCCCGTGCCGTCGGAAGACAGTCGCAGCGCGGCGACATGCGTGGCGTCGAGAACCGATCTCGTCCGGAAGGTGAGTACGAGAAGACTCGTTACCCGCTCCGCACCTTCTCCTCGTGCGTGATTGATCACGCTGCATTCGGTTGCGTCGCTCTCTCGCGCCGCGTCGGTGAAGCCCTCCGTCTTATGGTTCTCGACGATCACGAGACCGAATCCGACTATGGGGTATGCATTGGATAATGCGAGGCTGTGTCGGCCCAGAGTGTTGCGGTATCCGCCGATATTGACGGATCGGGGGGGGCGCTCCTCGGTTTCGAGGTGGGCGCCTGGGGACTTAGGCTGCGAGCGGGCAGGCATGCCCTTAAGCCAAGCAACGCCTCGTTGGATTGCGAATAGCCGCCATTCCTGCGTCGGCGTGCGAGCTTGGGGGTGTGATAGCCCTCACAGCCAGACCTTGACCCGCCTGCTTTAATGAATCGCGAGTCTCAGCCAGCGTGGTTACTACAGCAGAATGCCTGCCGACTCCTCTTTGAGTGCTGGTTCGCCCGCCGCGAGTCCGAGCATCCTCTTCATCGACCAGTTCGTGAGCCAGCGGGCACCTAACTGCCTGACGGGGCTGTTGCTCGGTCAGCTCGACAGCGTCAACCGGATCAGCACCGCGTTCGGGGAAGATAAAGCTGCTGAGTTCTGCGCTCAATATATCCAGCAGCTGCGGGATCTGTTTCCGCAGGCAACGCCGATCATTCGGCTCCCAGGCCGCCGATTTGTCGTGCTGACCACACCTGATTCTATGTCCGCAGTCATGGACGCGGCGGCTTGCATCACCGAGGAGAGTCAACCGCAGATTCACGTAGGCGAAGACAGCTTCTTCGTCGACGTCACTGTTGGCATTGCGGTACATCCGACGCACGCTGTCGATGCGTCGACGCTGTTTCGCCGCGCCGAGCTCGCGTTGCAGAGTGCCCGTGACAAAGAAATTGCCTACGACATCTACACGACCGACGCGACCAAGCAGCTTGCCACTCTGTGGAAGCTGGAGAGTGATCTTACGGCGGCGATTCGTCGCGGCGAACTGGAGGTCTACTATCAGCCGAAAGTCAACTTGCGCTCCGGCAAAGTGAGTGGTCTGGAGGCCCTCGTTCGCTGGCGCAGCAGGGACGGCGGCTTCGTCCCTGCCGACAACTTCGTGCCGCTGGCCGAGAGCTCGGGGCAAATCATACCGATGACCTGGCTCGTATTTGACCGCATCCTAGACGCTGCCGAGCATTGGAAGTGCTTCGAGGGGCCGCTGTCGATGTCAGTTAACGTTTCCCCGCCCCTGGTTGGGTTGACTGAGTTCTATTCCCGACTCGGGGCGCTCAAGAGCACGCTCGAGAACCACAATATCGAGCTGACTGTGGAGCTCACTGAGGACAGCTTGTTGGACATCGATGCCAAGGCTCTTGCGAACCTGGAGCGAATTCGCAAGCTCGGTGTCGGCCTGTCTATCGATGACTTTGGAAAGGGTCACTCCTCGCTGAGTTATCTCAAACAGATTCCGGCCAACGAGATCAAGATCGACAAGCGCTTCATCGAACTGATCTCCACCGATCGCGTAGACCAGCAGATCGTAAAGGCCGTCATCGAGCTATCGCATGCACTCGAGATGCGCGTCGTCGCCGAAGGCGTAGACAGCCGCGCGAACTACGCGGTGATCACCGAGCTGGGTTGCGATATGGCGCAAGGTTTCTTTATCGCGCGCCCGATGCGTAGCGACCTTATCGTCGACTGGGTCGCATGCTATTC
>JAHEEM010000248.1 GCA_024640695.1 Rhodospirillaceae bacterium
CGCGACGCAGCCTGAGTATCTCTTTCTTCGTAAAGTCGGTGCTCGCGCCCTCGGCAGTAACGTCCTCGAGGGTCTTGAGACGCTTGACGGACTGCCTAATCGTCTTGAAGTTGGTGAGCATGCCGCCGAGCCAGCGGTAACTGACGTACGGCATGCTGCAACGCTGCGCATTCTCCGTGATCGCCTGCCGCGCGGCCCGCTTGGAACCCACGAACAGCACTGTGCCCCCGTCGGCGACGATCTTGCGAACGAACTCGACCGCCTCGAGGTAGAGCGGCAGAGTCTGCTCCAGATTAACGATATGTATGTGACTGCGCTCACCGAAAATGAAGGGTGCCATTTTCGGGTTCCAGAACCGGGTTTGGTGCCCAAAGTGCACGCCCGCCTCTAGCATCCGGCGCATGGTAACGTCGGCCATGAAAAGCTCCTTTTACGGGTTGAACCTCCACGCACCCCCGCCAGCGACCCTTCCCCCTAATGAGGATTCGGCACCCAGCTGCGAGTATCCGGTACGTGTGTGGCGTTAATTGCCTCTAGGGCGCGCGCTTTATACCATACGCGCCCGACGGCAACAATCGCAGAAACAGGGCGTATCAGGCCCGCCTGCTCCCACATCCAGGACTCCCGGGAGCGCATCCGGGGCTTTCGAACATATGAACGTAACGATTAAGACCCCTGCAGACCAGGACAAAATGCGCGTTGCCAGCCGGCTCGCGGCCGACGTGCTCGACATGATCGGAAGTCACGTCGCGCCCGGCGTCACAACCGATGAGCTCAACCAGATCTGCCACCGCTATATCGTCGAGGAACAGAGCGCGATCCCGGCACCCTTGAACTATCGAGGCTTTCCGAAGTCGATCTGCACTTCCGTCAATCACGTCGTATGCCATGGCATTCCGAGCGATCGTGTGCTCAAGAACGGCGACGCTATCAACATCGACATTACGGTCATCAAAGACGGCTTCCATGGCGATACGAGCCGCATGTTCTTCGTCGGCAAGCCGTCGGTGCTGGCCGAGCGGCTTGCCAAGATTTGCTTCGAGGGAATGTGGCTGGGGATCGAGCAAGTAAGGGCCGGCGCGCGCCTCGGGGATGTCGGTCATGCCGTGCAGACGCACGTCGAAAAGAGCCGCTTCTCTATTGTGCGCGAGTACTGCGGCCATGGGATCGGCAGAGAGTTTCACGAGGACCCGCAGGTTCTGCATTACGGCAAGCCCGGCACCGGCTTCGAGCTGCAAGCCGGCATGACGATCACGGTCGAGCCGATGGTCAACGCCGGCAAGCGTCATGTGAAACTGCTTAACGACGGCTGGACCGTCGTGACCAAAGATCATTCTCTGTCGGCGCAGTGGGAGCATACCGTGCTCGTTACCGGAACGGGATACGAGGTTCTGACGCTTGGCGCAGCCGACCGTGGTGCGACGCCGTGAGTGCGACGCCCGGCGACAAAGCGCGCACCGCAGAGCTCATCGACGCGACAAAGCTGTCCGCCGCGCTCGCCGACGCCGCTGACGGCATCGCGGTATTCCGCGACGCCCTACAGGAAGCCAATGCCGCGTTGGCACGGAGGTTCCACGCCAACGAGCCGGTCGAGACTCTCGTCCACGATCAGGCCGAGGTTGCCGATGCGGTGATACTGACCGCGTGGCGCCACTTCGCCGGAGATCTCGCCGATCAGATCGCACTCGTGGCGGTCGGCGGCTATGGCCGTGGTGAGCTGCATCCGCACTCAGACATCGATCTCATGGTGCTGCTGAACCGCCCGAGTAGCCCGGCTCTCGATGACGCGATCGGCCGCTTCCTGACTTTTCTATGGGATATCGGCCTGGAGGTCGGGCACTCGGTCCGGACGCTCGAGGACTGCGAAACCGAGGCGGTCCGGGACGTCACGGTTGTCACCACCCTCATGGAAACGCGTCTGCTGGCGGGCCCGCAAGCGCTCTTCGATGCCCTGCACGAGCGCATCGCGCCCTCGCGGATCTGGGCGCCGGCGGATTTCTTCGCTGCCAAGCTCGCGGAGCAGACCGCGCGCTACCACCGCTACCATGACACGGCCTACAACCTGGAGCCGAATATCAAAGGCAGCCCTGGCGGACTGCGCGATATTCAGATGATCGGCTGGATTGCCTGCCGGCGCCTCGGCACCGAAGACCTCGCGGGGCTCGTCAAGCATGGCTTCCTGACGCAGAACCAGCTCCAGCTTCTCCTCAACGGACGCGCCTTTCTATGGCGTATCCGCTTCGCGCTGCATCTGCTCGTTGGCCGACGCGAGGACCGGCTGCTGTTCGACCACCAGGTTAAGCTTGCGAAGCTGCTCGGCTACGAGGACGCCTCCTACACACTGGGCGTCGAACAGCTCATGCAACGCTACTACCGAACCGTGATGGAGCTCAGCCGGCTCAACGAGATGCTGCTACAGCTTTTCGAAGAGGCCATTATCGCCGATCCCGATGCGCCGATTACGCCCCTGGGGCCGCGCTTCCAGGAACGCGGCGGGTACCTGGAAGCGTCGGACGAGAACGTCTTCGTGCAGGAGCCCTCGGCGCTGCTCGAGCTGTTCTTGCTGCTCGAGCAGAACCTCGATCTAAAGGGCGTGAATGCACGCACAATCGCTTTGATCAAACAGCACCTCTGGCTGATCGACGAGGAGTTCAGACAGAACCCGCGTAATCAGCGCCTGTTCCTGAACATCCTGCAGGCGCCCCAGGGCGTGACGCGCACGTTGCGGCGTATGAATACCTATGGGGTCCTAGGACTGTACATCCCCGCGTTCGGCCGAATTGTCGGGCGCATGCAATACGATCTCTTCCACGCCTACACGGTCGACGCGCACACCTTATTTGTCGTCGAGAACCTCAGAAGGCTCTCGCTACCACGCTTCGACCACGAATTCCCGGCCTGTAGCGCCATTATGCAGGCGCTGCCCAAGCCGGAGATCGCCTATCTTGCGGGCCTCTTCCACGATATCGCCAAGGGCCGCGGCGGCGATCACTCGGAGCTCGGCGCCGTCGACGCCGAGGCATTTTGCCTCGAGCACGGCATGAGCCGCTACGATGCCCGCCTCGTCGCGTGGCTGGTGCAGCACCACCTGCTCCTGTCGGTGACGGCGCAGAAGAAAGACATCAATGACCCCTCGGTCGTTAACGAATTTGCGAAGATCGTGGGCGACGACAACCATCTGGCGTACCTGTATGTGCTCACCGTCTCCGACGTGCGCGGCACCAACCCGAAGCTTTGGAACTCCTGGAAAGAAAGCCTGTTCGGGGAGCTGTATGAGCTGACGAAGCGCGCCTTACGTCGGGGGCTGGCGAATCCCATCGACGCCGACGAGCTTATCGCAGAGACGCAAACCGAAGCCGAACGAATATTGCAGCAAAGCGGCGTTGCGACGGACGCCTGGCAGGCGATATGGTCGAACTTCACCGAGGACTACTTCTTACGGCATCGCGCCGAGGAGATCGCCTGGCACACCCAAGTGCTCTCGAAAGCCGAAGATCAAAGCCGCGTCGTGATCGATATCAGTGACGACTTAGCAGATGGCTTGACGGCAATCATGGTTTACGCCCCCAGAGAGCTGCATTCTTTTGTACGTACGACTGCCGTCCTCGCAGAACTCGGGCTGACCATCGTAGATGCCCGCATCGAGCTCATGACCGAGGCCTATGATCTCAACACCTACCGCGTGCTCGAGACCGACGGCAGCCCGATCACGGAGGCTCGGCGGATCGCCGAGATCAACGCACGGCTATCAAAGAGTCTCTCGCTCGACAGCTCTCGAAAGATAACGGTGACGCGCCGAGCGCCGCGGCAAGTGCGAATGTTCTCGACACCCGTGCAGATCAGTCTGTCTCAGGACCCTACGCGCCCGCGAACGGTATTGGATCTTGTTGCCGGTGACCGGCCGGGCCTGTTGTTTCAGGTTGGCAAGATTTTCGAGGACCTCGGAATTCAGCTGCAGAATGCCAAGATCGCCACGCTTGGCGAGCGCGCCGAGGACGTCTTTTTCATTACTACGATGGATAACGAGCCGCTTGATGAAGCCACCTGCAAGGCCCTGACCGACGCGTTGGAGGCTCAGCTCGCCGAGGCGCAAGCGGCGTGACCCGACCCGCGTCGCGATCATCTAACTGAGCGCTGCAACGCAGCGAGAGAGAGACAAAGGAGACTCTGCATGCCGGAACACAGCGATCTGATCGAATCTGCGTGGGAGCGCCGCGGCGAGCTGACGCCGGCGAGCACTTCACCCGAGCTCCGCGAAGTAATCGAACACTGCATCGCTGGACTGGATGCCGGTAGCTTGCGCATCGCCGAGCCGGCAGGCCCCGAGCACGCCAGCGAGTGGATCGTTAATGAGTGGCTCAAGAAGGCCGTGCTGCTGTACTTCCGAAT
Organism: Rhodospirillaceae bacterium; assembly: GCA_024640695.1. Lineage (GTDB taxonomy): Bacteria > Pseudomonadota > Gammaproteobacteria > Steroidobacterales > Rariloculaceae > JAHEEM01. The sequence continues at coordinate 4,390 of JAHEEM010000248.1, forward strand.
TCACGAAAATCGGCCCATCGACGCCGGTTTTACGCGCTTTTTCGACAAGGTGCCGCTGAAGTATGCGGAGTACGACGCGGCAGCCTTCGAAGCGTCGGGAACGCGGGTAGTGCCCGATGCAGTCGTGCGGCGCGGCGCCTACGTCGCGTCAGATGTCGTGCTGATGCCCTCTTTCGTCAACATAGGCGCCTATGTCGATGAAGGCAGCATGATCGATACCTGGGCAACCGTGGGCAGCTGCGCCCAGATCGGCAAGCATGTGCACTTGTCCGGCGGCGCAGGGATCGGCGGCGTACTCGAACCGCTG
>JAHEEM010000249.1 GCA_024640695.1 Rhodospirillaceae bacterium
CGGTGAGGGGGGATACCTCACCAACTCCGAAGGCGAGCGGTTCATGGAGCGCTACGCACCGAATGCCAAGGATCTGGCCTCGCGCGATGTAGTCAGCCGATCGATCACTGTCGAGGTGCGCGAGGGCCGGGGCGTTGGGCCGGAGAAGGACCACGCGCACTTGCACCTGGAGCACCTCGGCGTCGATGTAATTAACGAACGTCTTCCGGGCATCGCCGAGACTGCCAAGATTTTCGCTGGGGTCGATGTGACCAAGGAGCCGATCCCGATCATCCCGACGGTCCACTACAACATGGGTGGTATCCCGACCAATTACTGGGGCGAGGTCGTGACCAAGGGTGGTGATGGCCAGGAGTGCATCGTGCCCGGCCTGATGGCCGTCGGCGAGGCGGCTTGCGTTTCCGTGCACGGCGCCAATCGTTTGGGCTCTAACTCGCTGATTGATCTCGTGGTTTTTGGTCGCGCCTCGGCGATTCGTTGCGGCGAGCTGATCAAGCCGAATAGCAGCTCCAAGCCGTTTGCTGCAAACGCGGGCGAGGAAGCCGTTGCGCGTGTCGACAAGCTCCGCCACGCGAAAGGTTCGTCATCGACAGCGAAGATCCGTTTGTCGATGCAGCGTGTGATGCAGAACCACGCCGCGGTGTTCCGCACGGGTGAGTCCCTGCAGGAGGGTATCGATCTGCTCGAGCCGATCTTCGCGTCTTTCGAGGACGTATCCGTCGTCGACCGTTCGTTGATCTGGAATACCGATCTCATCGAGACGATGGAGCTCGATAATCTGCTCGGACAGGCCATGGCGACGATCAAGTCGGCGCTTTACCGCACCGAAAGTCGCGGGGCACAGGCGCGCGAAGACTACAGCGAGCGTGATGACCAAAACTGGCTCAAGCACACGCTCGTGTGGGTGGACGAGAAGGGCGGTGTGCGGTTTGATGACCGACCCGTGCAGTTGAATACGCTCACCGACGACGTCGAGCCGATTCCGCCGAAGGCGCGAACCTACTGAGCGTCGTGTCGTGGGCTTGAAGGATCCTGAAACAAGGACAGGGACAAGGATTTAGCATGGCAAAGTTTACTTTACCGGCAGGTTCGAAGGTTAAATCTGGCACCGTGCACAACGAGCCCGCCGCCGGTAACAATCGCAAATTCTCGGTGTATCGCTACGACCCGACCTCGGGTGAGAATCCGCGCCTGGATACCTATAACGTCGATATGGACAGCTGCGGGCCCATGGTTCTCGACGCGCTCATTAAGATTAAAAATGAGATCGATCCGACACTGACATTCAGGAGATCCTGCCGCGAAGGTATCTGCGGCTCCTGCGCGATGAACATCGACGGCACCAATACGCTCGCGTGTCTGAAGCCTGTCGGTGATGTCGGGGGGACGGTCAAGATTTACCCGCTGCCGCATATGCCGGTGGTCAAGGATCTGGTGCCGGACTTGACCAACTTCTACGCCCAGTACGCATCGATCAAGCCATGGCTGCAGGCCCGCACGCCGCCGCCGCCGGATCGTGAGCGACTGCAGTCCAAAGAGGACCAGGAGAAAATTAACGAGCCGTCGGCCTGCATTCTCTGCGCCTGCTGCTCGACGTCTTGCCCGAGCTATTGGTGGAACTCGGATCGCTATCTCGGTCCAGCAGCGCTGCTGCAAGCCTACCGCTGGATCGTCGACAGTCGGGATGAGGCGACTGGCGAACGCCTTGATGATCTCGAGGACCCGTTCAGACTTTACCGCTGCCACACAATCCTGAACTGCGCACGGGCGTGCCCGAAGGATCTGAATCCAGGCCGCGCGATCGCCGAGATCAAGCAGCTCATGGCGCAGCGCCGCCATTGATCGACGCGTTGCTCGCGTCGTCTCCGGGGGGCTGACATCGGCGCGGACCTACAGGCCGACCGCGCCAGACTGCGATGGCGCTGTCGCCGCGGTATGCGCGAGCTCGACGTGTTGCTGATCCATTTTTTCGAGGCGTCATTCGACGGTCTGAGCGTCGCTCAAAAGCTCAACTTTCAAGCGCTTTTGGAACTACCCGACCCGGATCTGCAGGCGTACCTTATCGCCGGTCATGCCAGCGCGGACCCAGAGCTCGAAGCGCTGCTCGTCCAAATCCGGACGAGTCTGCATCCTTAGGCCGAAACGTTCACGGTTGTTGCGGGCCTGGGTGATTGGCAGCCACTGTCTGGCGGCCGTCGCTTTGCTGCACGCGCCCCTCGGCGAGGCCGCAAGAACCCTGCTGCTCTGGGCGTTAGTCGGCCACGCTTGCTGGCGATGGCCCCGCCCGCTCGGTCGAATAGTGCGCGGCCGCGGCGGTCACTGGGCCCTGCCGGACGCTGGCCACTCCGGTTTGCGGATTGCGCCGGCAAGCCGCTACGGGGATTGGTGGGCAGACCTTCGCCTAATCGGGGGCCGTGTCCGCGTCCGTGTGCTGCTCTGCCGCGATCAGCTCAGCTCGGAGGATTGGCGTATGCTGCAGGTGACGCTCCGGCGCGACTCATAATTCACCCGGCTTGCCATAAAGGTACCGGGCGAGTCGCGCGGGGCTATCCGCGATCACGGCGCCTGTTAGAATGGGCCCAGCGCGTGACGCCCGTCACACGTGAGCGCCGCGATTCAGCGGGTCGATGGGAGGGCAGAACTTTCTGCAGACTATGGAGTCTACCAAGAAGCAAATGGCCTCGACGGTAGGCCCCCGCCCAGGCGGGGACCGGGCTTCCGATCTGGTCTTGGTCAAGCGGGTCCAACAGGGCGACCGCTCGGCGTTCGATCTGCTGGTCGTCAAGTACCAGCACAAGATCTTGAAGCTCATCATGAGGTATGTGCGGGATCCCTCCGAGGCGCTCGATGTGGCGCAGGAGGCGTTTTTGAAGGCGTATCGGGCTATTCGTTCTTTTCGCGGGGACAGCGCTTTCTACACATGGCTTTATCGTATAGCGATCAATACGGCCAAGAACTACGTCGTGGCGGCAGGCAGAAGGCCTGCCTTCTACGATATCGATCTACAGGATTCCGACAACAGCGAGATCTTCGCCAAGCTCAAGGACATCGATACGCCCGAGCATCTGGCACTCTCGGAAGAGTTGCGTCAGACCGTCAACAAGGCGATGCAGGATTTGCCCGAGGATCTTCGAACAGCAATCTTGCTGCGGGAAATCGAAGGAATGAGCTACGAGGAGATCGCCCAGACCATGGACTGCCCGGTAGGAACCGTGCGCTCGAGGATTTTCCGCGCCAGGGAAGCGATCGACAAGAAACTCAAGCCTTTACTCTAGCGAGTCGAAAATGACAGAGATAGCCGACCTACAGATTTCCGCTTTCGCAGACGACGAGCTCTCGCGGGACGAATGCGAATTTCTCGTTCGCCGTCTCAATCGCGATGCCGACGCGCGGCGCCAGCTACTGCGCTATTCGATGATGGGTGCAGCGATGCGGGGCGAGCTACTTGGACCCGACCCCGACGTGCTGCGCAGACGCATAAGCGCGGCCCTCGAGGGAGTGCATATGCCTTTCCGGGCTGAGACCGTGCCTCAAAATCCGTTGCGGCGTTTCGTCCGGCCTGCACTGGGCACCGCCATCGCAGCCAGTGCTGCGATAGCAGCCTTGCTGGTCTTGAGTGTGCGTCCGGATGGCGGGGATCTGAGTATCGCGCCCGTCGCAGCCGTCGATCCAAGCCCGGTGGCGGCCCCTGTCGAGGGAGCACTCTTGCCGAGCTTCGTGGTCCCGACGCAGGCGAATACGCAGTCGTCGATCAGGCTCACCGATTACATCGTCCAACACAACCAATTTACTCCGGCGATTCGGCGTGCCTCGATAAGCTCGACGGTCGCTGGAGAGCAGCACTACTGGCGGCCGGCGCCCGAGATGCCACCTGCAGAGCGAGTACCGGCAGAGTAAACTGATGCGCGCACCCGTGAGCAGATTTTCTTGGTTCGCCATCCTGGCGCTTACGAGTGTCAGTGCGTGGGCACAGGACGCCTCGAGTTGGATTGCGCGGATGAACAACGCCGTGGAGGAGCTCAACTACCGTGGCGTGTTCGTGCATATGCACGGAGCGACGGTCGAAACGCTTTTGATCGTCCATGCCAATGAAAACGGTCGCGTGACCGAACGCATCATGTCTTTAGACGGTGCGGGCCGGGAGATTATCCGCGACGGCGAGAAAGTGCGCTGTATTCTGCCCGACAGCGAGACCGTGCTGCTCGAGGAGAGCGCGGCCGCAAGCCCATTGATTGCGGCGCTACCGAATTTCTCCGAGGCGCTCGCGCAGAACTACGACTTCGATCTTGATCGCCGGGCAGCCCGCATTGCGGACCGCCGCGCGCAGATTGTGAGCATCATGCCGAAGGACGAATTACGTTACGGTTACAGGCTCTGGCTGGACGCGGAGACGGCGATGCCTTTGAAGTCGCAGCTCGTAGATGAGAGCGGTAATACCGTAGAGCAGGTGCTGTTCACTCGGATCGAGCTGCCCGAGTTCATCCCGAAGAGTGAGTTCGAGCCGACGATAAATACCGAGGGATTCAAGCTGTTTCGTCCGCCCGCGCTTGCCGGTCAGGGTCAGGGTCAGGGGAAGATGAATTTGGTCGCGAGTGAGTTGCCGAGTGGATTTCAGCTTTCGGCTGCGACTAAGGGTCCGATGGCTGG
>JAHEEM010000048.1 GCA_024640695.1 Rhodospirillaceae bacterium
ACCTGCGCGGCCGCTTCGGCAAGCACCGTGTAGCGTGCTCGAATGTCGCCATTCGTGCTGAGCACGGAGAGTGCCGTGAGTCCGCCAATTGTAAGCCCGTCCCCGTTCGATGCGATCCCATCGATACCTGCCACCGTCTTGAGGTTAACGAGAACATCCGGCGCGCCCGATCCGGGCCGGTTTGGGATGCGGTCCTTGACGAGTTGCAGCAGATCCGTGCCGCCGCCTGCAAAGGAGACGGACCGGCCGTCACGGATAGCGTCCTGGGCAATCGCGACGGCTTCTTCGACGCTTCCTGGATTGTGGTTCGCAAAGGTCTTCATGCCACCGCCTCCAATATCCTCGCGCGGGTGATCGGCAGATCCTTCATGCGATGTCCGATCGCGTTGAAGACCGCGTTTGCAATGGTGACCGGCGCGATGATGATGCCCGACTCGCCGACCGTTTTCGCACCATAAGGTCCGAAGCCGTCGTCCGATTCGATGAACGTGTTCTCGATGACAGGCGCATCGAGGTGCGTCATATGGCGCGCCCAGTAATAGCCGTTCGTGAGCGGCTGCCCGATGCGCGAATCGTAGAGCAGATCCTCGTGCAGGGCCATGCCGATACCCTGAATGACGGCGCCGCGAATCTGATCGTTAGCCGGCAGCGGATTCAGTATGCGCCCCGACTCATGCACCGTCAGATACTTAGTGACCCGCACATCGCCGAGCTGCGTATCGACCTCAACCTCGGCGAAATGTGCGCCGAAGCCTTCGCGGAGCTTGTCTCCGGTGGTCGGCGCCGGTGTCGCCGAAGCGATCAGCACATCCTCACCCTGCGGCATACCGCGCTCGGCGATCTGACGCTTGAGATCACGCGCGGCTTCAACGACGGCGTAACCGGTCATCGTCGTCGTGCGGCTGCCCGATTCGCCGACCGAGTACGGGCAACGGTCCGAGTCGCCCCAGACGATATCGACGTCGGCCAATGGGACACCGAGCGTTTCGGCAGCGAGTAAGGACATCGTGGTCTTGGCACCCGGACCGATGTCGGTGACCCCGACGTAGACGGTGTAGCGACCTTCGGAGTTCACCCGCAGGATCGCGCTGCTGGCACCGAGGCGCGCGTTGAACATCATGAACGCCATACCGGCACCGCGCTTCACGGGACCCTCGCCGGAACCGGGCTCCGGCTTCCAGCGGGCCGCCCAGTCGAACAGCTCCGCGCCCTGCTCGATGCACTGGTCGAGCGCATAGTTCGTGAACTGTATGGCTTCACTCGGCCGGACCATGTTCTTGAGCGCGAACTCAACCGGATCCATACCAACCTTATAGGCGACGTCGTCCATCATCGACTGCAGCGCAAAGTAGCCCTGCGGATAAGTTGGCGCACGGAAATTTCCCGAAACCATACGGTTGGTATGCACGGGCAAAATCGATCGCTCGGTATTCTCGCAAGCATAGACGTCCATGCCGCTGACGTTCCCTGACCGTCGGAGATACGGTCCCATGCCGCTCAGCGCGTTGAGCTGGATTGCCGTGAGCGTGCCGTCGTTCTTCACGCCGACGCGGAAATCCTGCACCGTCGGCCAGCGGCCGTGCGTGCCGAGCCAGTCGTCCTTGCGCGACAGCTCGACCATCACGGGAACACCGAGATTCCTGGAAAGCGCTGCCGCAATCAGGTCGAAGTAGTAGTTGCCGTTCTTGTCGCCGAAGCCGCCGCCCATGTACTGGCAGATGACCCGCACTTGATGGTCCTCTAGACCCAAGTCACGAGCCATGTCGTGGCGGCAGTTGGACACGCCCTGTGTCGGGGTGTGAAGAATGAGCTTGTCGCCTTCCCAATGCGCGAGCGCGCTGCGCGGCTCCATCTGCGCATCCTGGATGAATTGCGTCGTGTAGCGGTCCGCGAAAATCTGATCGGCTTCGGCGAAACCGGCCTCGAGGTCGCCGGTTCGGCCACCGATCGGCTGCTGCCGATTCTCCGAGTCGTGCGCAATGTTGCCGCCGGGCCAGATCTCGGGCGCGCTCGACTCGAGCGCCGCCTCTGGCTCGAGCACGAATGGCAGCTCCTCATAGTCGATCTCGATGAGCTGCAGCGCCTCCTCGGCGATGTGGCGGTTGACGGCAGCTACAGCTGCGACCGGCTCACCGACGTAGCGTACGTGCTCGTTGAAGGTGTAGCGCAGGCGCGTCGTGATGTCCTTGTGGGCATCGCTGTACTGCCGTCCACCCGATATCGATCCTGAACCGTATACGATCTGATGCGTCTCGTGGGTCATCACCGCGCGCACGCCGGGCAGCGCCTCGGCCTTCGATGTGTCGATACGCCGGATCATCGCGTGCGGTACCGTGCTGCGCAGCACTCGTGCGTATAGCATCCCCGGCAGCTTGATGTCGCGGGTATAGGTCGCCGTGCCGGTTACGCGCTCGTAAGCATCGACGCGCGGAAAATTGCGGCCAACGGTATCCATGGGATCGACAGCCATCACGCGCCTCCCGTTGCGGCAGCCGTCTGCACGGCTTCCACGATCGCGTTGTAGTTTGAACAGCGGCAGAGATTTCCGGCGAGCGCCTGGCGGATCTCCTGCATGGTGGGAGTCGCGTTTCTCTCCAACAGTGCCGTCGCACTCATGAGCTGCCCCGATGTGCAGAATCCGCACTGCGGAGCGTTGTGGTTCATGAACGCCTGCTGCAGGTTCGTGACCTGGCCATTCACCGCAAGCCCGTCGACCGTCCGAACGCTGCGACCGTCGGCCCAGACGGCGAGCGTGCTACATGAATAGACAGGCTCGCCATCGAGCAGAACCGTGCAGGACCCGCATTCGCCTCGATTGCAGCCCATCCGGGTGCCCGTGAGACCCAGATGATCCCGCAGCAGCTCGGTCAGGGTCCAACGGTCCTCCACCTCGATTCGGTGCTCGGTGCCGTTGACGGTCAGCGCTATCGTCGAGCGCGGAACGTCCTCGAGTGCCTGCTCGCCAACTGTCTCCCCGGCCCGTTCCTGGGCGTTGAGGGACGTTGCGTTGGCAGCCACGATCGCCGCGCCGGTCCCTCCTATGAATTCGCGTCGCGACAGCTCGCTGTCATGTGAGTCTTTCATAAGGCATTACCCCCGAGCGACTGGATCTCAATAGGCTCGATATCGTTTTGCTGATTTTGCGGGAAAGATCACCCGCTCGCCCCGATCTTACCCGCTCGCCGTGGGCGACGCATCCGCAACCGCCGCTTAGCGCTTGACTGAGGGCTTTGACCAGCCGGCTGCGCCGGCCATGCAGCGCCAGTCTGCCGTTAGAGCCAAAGACTCGCTAAGATCAATCTAAATGACAAGCAAAATCGCGATTGGAGTCTTCGCGGCACTGGTTGTGTTGCTGGTGCTGGCGGCCGGAGCCCTGCTGATGCTTGCTTCTAGCAGCCGGCGGATGGCGGTAGAGCTTGGGGTCAGCGACGGCCGCCTGGCCGAATGTCCTGCGACGCCAAACTGCGTCTGCAGCGATGCCGCGCTTGCAGACAACCACCACATCAACGCAATTCAGGACCCTACCGGCTCGAAGTGGGCGAATCTTCCGGCGACGGTAGGCGCCATGGATGGCGCGATGCTCGTGAGATCAGACGACCGCTACGCGTATTTTACTTTTACGAGCAGGGTCATGCGCTTCGTGGACGATGTGGAGTTCCACTACCGACCGGAGGCACGCGAAATAGCCGTCCGGTCAGCTTCACGCGTCGGCCGAGGCGACCTGAACGCGAACCGTAACCGCCTGGAATCTATTCGCGCCGCACTATGACGCGGGCGGGCTAGGTCCAGAGCTGCCTGCTCGCAAGCGCCGCGCCCTCGACGAGTGCGCCCAGCTTAGCCCACATTACCGATGGATGAACACGGCGGTGGAACGGCCCCTGGGCGAAGCCGCAATCTGTCCCGCCAATGACGTTCTCGCGGCCGACGAGCCGCGCGATACGCGTGATTCGCTCGGCGACCAGTTCCGGGTGCTCAACGATATTGGTCGCATGACTGATCACGCCGGGTATCAGCACCTTGCCTTCGGGAAGCTTGACGTCCTCCCAGACACGCCACTCGTGCTCGTGGCGCGGATTTGCGTTCTCGAGACAGTAGGCGCCCGCATTGACGCTCAGGATCAGATCCACGATGTCTTTGAGTTCGACGTCGGTCGTGTGCGGGCCCGGCCAACTTCCCCAGCAGACGTGATAACGAACGCGGTCCGGTGGGATGCCTTCAAGCGCGTGGTTCAACGCTTCCATATGCAGCGCCAGCCACTTGCGGTAATCCTCGAAGCTTGCCGGCGGAACCATGCGATCGAAGGTCACGGCCGCGCGGGCATCATCGACCTGCACGAGCAAGCCAGCGTCGACGATCATCCTGTACTCGGTGCGCATCGCATCTGCAACCGCAAGCATGCACTCCTCGTCACTTGCGTAGTATTCGTTCTTGCGGTCGGGAATTGCACTCGCCGGCGCCGCAACGGGAAGGAACCCCGCCTCGACGTCGACTCGCGCCAACGCCGCTTTGAAGTTGTCGATGTCACGCTGTAGCTCGGCCTGCCCGGTGTACTCGATCGGACCGACGCACACGGACTGGCTCTTACGGTAGCCGCCGTCGCCACCGGAAACGCTGCGATCGAGCGCATCGTTTTCGGTGTAAAACTCCGGGAAGCGCGCCCGGTCGGCACCCTTCGCGAACGGGTCTTCTTCACCTTCGCCGAGCCAGCGCCGCTCGAAGCCGCTCAAGCGCTCGAGGACATACTGCGACCAGCTGATGTTCTTGCCGAATTCGCCGTCGCTGACGATATCGACACCGGTTTCGGCCTGTTGCCTGACAACACCCGCAACCGAATCGCGCAGCACTTGATCGTGCGCCGCCTGGTCAACGGTATTGCCTGCCGCCTGGGCCTTCAGCATGGCCTGAAGCTCCGGCGGCCGGACCAGGCTGCCAACATGGGTCGTCAAGACTCTGTCTTCGCTGCGTTTCATCTGGTGCTCCTGGCCTTCAGGCATTGCGGACGTCTACCGTGATCGAGCCGATGCCGGCCACGGTCGCATTGATGGTGTCTCCGGCGCGCACCGGGCCCACACCCTCGGGCGTGCCGGTCATGATCAGATCGCCGGGATACAAGGTATAAAAGCTCGATGCGTACTCGATGAGCCTCGGCACGTCGAATATCAGATAACTCGTGTTCGAGCGCTGGCGCAGCTCGTCATTCACAGTCAGCTCCAGATCGAGCTGACCGGGATCCGTGATCTCGTCGGCAGTGACAAACCAGGGACCGATGACCGTATAGGTGTCGATCGACTTGCGGAAGCTTCGCGCTTCGGTGCCGCGCACGGTCATGTCCAGGCCGACCGAGTAACCGGCAACGTAATCCAGCGCCTCCTCGCGGCTCACGCGATCGGCCTTCTTGCCGATCACTGCCACGAGCTCCACCTCGTGATCGTTGCGGCGATCCGTGAACCGTAACGCAACGCCTTCGCTCGGCCCCACCATCGACGAGCTGGCCTTAAGAAACAGTCCGTAATAGTCAATCGTCTTGATGTCGCGGTCGAAATGGATGCCCTTGTCCTCGCGAGACTCATCGAGATGCTTAGCGTAGTTGACCGGCGCGCCGATGATCTTTGTCGGATTTGCAATCGGGCTCAGCAAACGCACGTCACCAAGCGACCTGGCAGCGGAATCGCCCACCTTGGCTGCGGCGGCCACGAACTCGTCGAGGTGGGCGATCAATTGATCGCCGGGCGGTACCGGCCAGCGCTGCCCCGGCAATACAGCAAGCGCATCGGTCACGTCGACCACACGATCCCCCTCGACACGCCCAACTCGGTTGTCGTCGTATCTGCAGATCTTCATCAGGCATTCTTCTTATATCGCATACTGAGGCAGACACAATGATAGCGGGCAAAAGGGCCGGCCGCTAACCGCGCCTTCACCGGATCGCAGTTGTAGCGCCCGATCAGTCGGGCTGGGCAGCAAGCGCCTCGTATCCGGGATTCTCTAGAATCACTTTCGCGACATAGGGACAGGTCGGAACCACTTTGATGCCGTTACTGCGGGCATAGTCGAGGGCGTATAGCACGAGGTCCTTGGCGATACCCCGTCCGCGTAGCGCCGGCGGCGTGAAGGTATGCCGATAGTCGAGCTCTTGATCGCCCCGCTCGACGTACTCGAGCACGGCTTGCGATCCTTCGACTTCCGCGACAAAGCGTCGCTGCTCCGGCTCGTGGCGAATCTCCATGGCGTGCGGTTCCTAAAATTCCAATATTAGCCGCGGGGCCTGGCCGCGCGGCGCCGGAGATGATACATCGAATCGGAAGGAGGACCGAGCATCCTCCCAATCCGCCAATGCTCAGAACGAATTCTTGAAGCTCACGAAATACTGCCGCGGGCGCGCATAGGCGATCTCCGCGTAGCCGCTACCGGTCGTCAGCGACGAGTTTCCACCCGTCGGATAAAGCTCATCGGTCGCGTTATTAATCCCGAGCGTCAGTCCCCACTCGGCATCGGCCGGCTCGTAACCGACCGAGAAATTGACGACCGATACCGACTCGAGCTGCGCGATCTCGACGGTATTGTTCGCGTCGAAGAAAGTCCGATCCTGGTAGACGAGATCTGCCCGGGGCGTAATGACGGCGCCGTTGGACAGGTTTCCCGAGTAACTGATACCGACGTTGGCCTGCAGCTCCGGCGAGAACGGCAGCGCGTTGCCGACGCTGACGCCGATGCCCGTGCCTGCAATTTGCCGTAGCGAGTCGATGCTGGTGTCCAGCGTCCCGAGGCCCGCTTGGATCATCCAGTTGCTGTTCGGCACCCAGGTCGCCTCGACCTCGGCCCCATCGATGCTCGCCTTGCCCGCATTTGCGAGATACGGCGCAACGCCGACGCGGTAGGTGAACTGCAGGTCCGTGTAGTCGGTCGAGAACACCGCACCGTTCAGGCGCAACGTGTCATCCAGCAAATCGAGCTTGAACCCGACCTCGAAGGTTTCCGCCTCCTCTTGATTGAACTTCTGAAACGTCGCTTGCGCCTCCGGTGTCTGCGGCGCGTTGAAGTGGCTATTCCAGCCGCCGCCCTTGAAGCCTTCGGCGTAGCTGATGTAGGTCATCACATCATCCGACCAACGATAAGTCAGCGCCAAGTTGCCTGTAAAGGCATCGAACTTGTCCTCGTAAAGCTGCACAGGCAAGTACTTGGCACTCGGGTCCGTATAGTTGAACTGGTCGGGGATGGATCCCTTCGTATCCTCTGTATAGCGGCCGCCGACGGTCAGGGCGAGCTGATCGCTCAGACCCAGCGTCCATTGCGTGAATACCGCCCAGCTGCTGTTCTGAGTGATGTTGTTATCGCTGTCCGCTTGTATACCCGGCGCCGGCGTGTTGAGTTGGACCAATACCTTGTCGTCGATCTCCTCGTCGAAATAATACAAGCCGGTAACCCCACTCAGCGCGTCTCTCGTATAGAGTAGTTGCAGCTCTTCGCTGAACTGATCGCCGTCGCTGTCGTAATCGGTATGCAGAATCACGAGCGGCGTGTTATCGGCGTCGCGAATGCCCTCCCACGCCAATGAGCGGTAGGACGTTACGGACTTGAAGGCCCATGAGTCGCTGATGTCGTAGTTGATATGGAACGAGGTACCCCAGTTCTCGAGCTTGCTCTCGAGGGAATAGGTACCGTTGTTGCTGAACGGCCCCTTGTTCTGGAAGTCGTTCGCGCAACGATCATCGTTGAGCATCGGCACGGCCGGCAGCGCGGTCCAGTCGCCCGCTATACCCGGGCAGCCCGCGTCGGCGCTCGCGACACGCTGAAAAGTTGCCGTCTCGTTGCTCGCAGCGAATACGAAGGGGTTACCGTTCTCGTCGGACTTGGTGTAGTCGAACAGCAGCTTGAGCTCCAGCGCGTCGCTACGGTCCCAGATGAGCTTGCCGGTCGCCGTGTACGTGTTCGAATCGCCGAGGTCCTCGCCGGTCTGCACCCGCGTTACATAGCCGTCCCGGTTGCGCACACCGAACGTGAAGCGTGACCGGAAGCCGTCCGATCCCGGCACGTCGACGCCGACGAATGCATCCGCCAGGCTATCGGAGCCAAGCTGGAAGCGATAATCGGTACCAAACTCGTCACCAGGTTCCTGAGTGGTCAGCACGATGGCGCCGCCAATCGTGTTGCGCCCGAACAGGGTCCCCTGCGGGCCGCGCAGTACTTGCACGTTGGCGATGTCGCGAAAATCTAGCGTGCCGCCAATCGACTGGCCCATATAGACATCGTCTATGTAGAGCCCGACACCCGGATCGACCGAGGACGTCGGGTCGGTCTGACCGATACCGCGAATGAAGATGACCGAAGAGGAGTTGTTGCCAGCCAGCGTGGTGTCGTTGGTGAACTGAAGATTCGGCGTGACCTGATCGAGATCCTCTGTTGAGAAGATCTGCCGCTGCTCTAGCTCAGCCGCGGTCAAGACAGTGATTGCAATCGGCGTATCTTGCAGGTTTTCCTCCACACGGCGCGCCGTGACGACGATCTCCTCGAGCATGAAGCCAGCTTCGGTGGCAGGCTGCCCCAGTGCCGGTGCTGAGGCACTCAACGCGCCGATCACCCCGGGCACTGACCGGCTGAGAAATCGTTTGCAATCGATATTCATCTTTTGTCCTAAATGTTTTCGCACTAATGAACTTTCAGTTCCTGGAGCGCAGTAGCCGCATGAAACGCTTTAGTTAGACTCGGTCTAGAGCGCAGCGGAGCGCGATTAGACACTCCTGCGCCAGACGACACAACTGACTCTATATACCCAAGCGCCGAACTGCGCCGGGATCAAAGGTTGGCATGAGCAGCCAAGGCTTGCTCCAGAATGCGCGCGACGTGGAGCCCTTCGCGCTGCGCGCCGTCACCGATCTGGTGCCGGCAGCTGAATCCGTCCGCAGCGATCAGCGCGTCCGGGTCTGCCGCGCGCACGCGCGGCAACAATGACAGCTCCGCCATGCGCATCGACACATCGTAGTGCTCCGCATCGTAGCCAAACGATCCGGCCATGCCACAGCAACTCGAATCGATGGTCTCTACGCGCAGGCCCGGGATCCAGCCGAGCACCTGCTCCACGGGCGAAACGGCAGCGAACGCCTTCTGGTGGCAATGCCCATGCAGCAGGACGCGCGACTGCGGCAATGCCTTGAGCGGAAGGTCGGCCCTCCCTTCGCGACGCTCTGCAACCAGAAACTCCTCGAGCAACAGCGCGCGGCCAGCCAGGGCTCGTGTCTTGTCATCTGGAAACATCGCGAGAAACTCGTCACGCAGGGTCAGCAGACACGACGGCTCGAGCCCGACCACGGGCGTGCCGCGCTCGACGTAGGGCATGAGCGTGTCGATCGTGCGCCGCGCCTCCCGCTTCGCTTCGTCGACAAGGCCGACACTGAGAAAGGTACGACCACAGCACAGCGGCCGCGCGCCGTCGGCTGCGCGCGGCGTCACGACCCGGTAGCCCGCCGCTGCCAGCACGCTCGCCGCGGCCGTTGCCGTTTCCGGCTGGAAGTAACGATTGAATGTATCGGCCAGCAGCACGACCTCGGCGCCTTCCTTCGGACCCCAGCTGCCGCCGGTAAATACATCCCTGCGCCATTCCGGTGTCGGGCGGCGCGCCGTGAAGCCCAGCAGGCGCTCGCGGAGCTTGCCTAGCATCGGGCTGCGATTCGATACGTTCAATAACCACGGCACCCGCGAAACCCAAGGCGCGTAGCGCGGCAGATACGCGACGAGCCGGTCGCGCACGCTGGCGCGATGGCGCTTGCGATACTGGCTCAAGAACTCGATTTTCATTCGGTACATGTCCACGCCGGTCGGACACTCGCGCTTACAGCCCTTACAGCCGACGCAAAGTGCCATCGTGTCGTAAAGCGCCTGCGAGGTCAGCGTGTCGGGGTCGAGCTGACCGGTTAGCGCCAACCGCAGGCTGTTCGCACGCCCGCGCGTCACATGCTGCTCGTCGTTGGTAACGCGGAATGAGGGACACATGACGCCGGGGTCGCGCTTGCGGCATGCGCCATTGTTGTTACACATCTCTGTGGCGCGGTAAAAGCCGCCCCAGGCGGACCAATCGAGCGCCTCGTCGATCGGCTTGGGCGCATAGTGCTCCGGATAACGCAGCAGCGCGCGATCGTCCATGCGCTGCGGCGCAACGATCTTGTGCGGGTTCAACCGATCCGCTGGATCGAAGCTATGCTTGATCTCACCATAGGCCTTCGCGATGCGTGCCCCGAACAGCGGCTCGATGAATTCTGAACGCGCGATCCCGTCGCCGTGCTCACCTGAATGCGAACCCTTGTATTCGCGCACCAGCGCGTGGGCCTCCGCGGCGATCACGCGCAGCTTCTTTCGGTCCGTATCCAGCTTGAGGTTCAGTATCGGGCGCACATGCAGACACCCGACAGCCGCGTGCGCGTACCATGTGCCGGTCGTGCCGTGGCGCGTGAAAACCTCAGTAAGGCGCACGGTGTACTCGCCGAGCTTGTCCAACGGCACAGCGCAGTCCTCGATAAACGATATCGGCTTGCCGTCACCCTTGGCCGACATGACGATGTTGAGCGCGGCCTTGCGCAGATTCCACATCGCTCGCTGCGCACCGCTCTCCTCGGCGCGAACGACGCTCCCCGGAAAGCCGAGGCTCCCCATGAGCTCATCGAGCTCGTCGAGTCGCTTACGCGGCTCGTCAGCCGAATCGCCGGCAAACTCGATGAGAAACAGCGCCTCCGGCGCGCCGCGGACGAAGCGATCCAGGGTCGCCTTGAAGTCCGGCTGCTGCCTTGCCAGGTTCATGACCGTGCTATCGACGAGTTCTATAACGGTCGGGTTGAGCTCGACGAGATGCTGCGCTGCTTCCATGGCCGAGAGAAACGTCGGAAAATGGCAGATACCGAGGACTTTGTGCTGCGGTATCGGCTGCAGCTTGAGCTCGATGCCCTCGAACCACGCCAGTGTGCCCTCGGAGCCAACGAGGAGGTCAGCCAGGTTGCGCTCTGACCGCCCGAGCCTGTCGAGATTGAAGCCTGCGACATTGCGCGCGACTTTCGGCAAGCGCCGCGCGAGTTCCTCTCGCTCGCGCTCGTAGAGACCCATCATCGTCCTCGCCAGCCGCCCGAGTGTCTCGTTCCGCGGCGCCTCAAATGCCGCCGCGTCGAAGCGCATACGCTCGCCGTTCGCGAGCACCGCGTCGATACCGAGAACATTGTCCACCATGTGACCGTAGCGCAGCGAGCGGGCGCCGACGCTGTTGTTGCCCGCCATGCCGCCGATCGTCGCGCGGCTCGAAGTGGAAACATCGACAGGAAAGAACACGCCGTGCGGCGCAAGATATTTATTGAGCGCATCGAGCACGAGACCGGGCTCTACCGACACGGTGCGCGCTTCGGCATCAAAGTTCGTTACGGCGGTCAGGTACTTACTCGAGTCTATGACCAGCGCGCTGCCGACCGTCTGTCCTGCCTGAGAAGTGCCGGCGCCGCGCGGCAGCAACGGAACTTTAGCGTCGGCGGCGATATCAATGACGCGACGAGCGTCAGCGGCGTTGCGCGGGATGACGATGCCCACCGGCTTGACCTGGTACATCGACGCGTCCGTGCTGTAACGGCCGCGGCTCAAAGCGTCGAACAGCACCTCGCCCTCGAGCTCCCGCCGCAGCGTCTGCGCGAGCGCCTCGGCGCCGGCGCGGTCGAGCTGAGCGGTGGATGTTTGGGTCACTCGGTACTCCGTCGGTTGGGCTGGGCGCGTTCAGCGTTAGACTTGGAGTATTCTACCCTCCCCGCAGACCTCAGCGCGCGGGGCGACGCGCAGTTCTAGACGCGGCAGCGGCTTGGCGCCGCACCGAGCCCGAAAGTCGCGGCTCCGGGCGGCGGCATCGACAAGGCCCTACAGACGCATAACGGCCGGAGGCAGCAGTGACCCAGGATGACCGAGAAGAGTTGCTCAGAGAAAAAGTCCGCGCGCGAGGCTTCGATATACGCAAATCGCGTGGCGCCGCCCCGCCCGGGAATCTCGGCAAGTACATGGTCTTCGACCCCGTGACCGGCGGCTCCCTGCTCGGCCATCGGTTCGACGCCGACCTCGACGATATCGAAGGCTGGCTCCCCAGGGAGTAGTCGGGCTCGCCGCGCATTGGCCGGCAACCGCCGACCCTGGCACGCAGCTGGCCCCGGCCGGGCAGGCCACAAAGGCCGGTCGCGCGGGTCCCGCGCCTGGGTCTGGACCCGAATCCTGTCCCGCGAGTAGTCCTATGTTTTAATATGGCGCCTTTCTACCAACACGAAGTAAGCTCACAGCATGACTGAATCACAGGGGTTCGGCTCCACCCGAAGCGGCCGCCATTTCCTTCAAGTCCCCGGCCCGACGAACGTGCCCGACCGCGTGCTGCGCGCCATGGCCCGACCGACCATCGATCATCGCAGCCCAGAATTCGCGTCACTGACGCTGAGCCTCCTGCCGGGGCTTCGCAAAATTTTCAACGCGTCGGGACCTGTAATCATGTATCCCGGATCGGCGACGGGTGGTTGGGAGGCCGGCTTCACGAACACGCTCTCGCCTGGCGATAAAATTTTGATGTTCGACAGCGGCGTGTTTGCCTCGAACTGGAAGATCTCGGCCGAGCGCTTCGGTCTGGATATCGATTTCGCGAGCTGCGACTGGCGCAGCGGCGTAGATCCGGCGCTGGTCGAGTCCAAGCTCAAGGCCGACTCCAAACACGCCATCAAGTCCGTCATGGTCGTTCACAACGAGACTTCGACAGGCATCACGAACGCGATCGCCGAGGTCCGCGCAGCGATGGATGCTGTTGAGCACCCTGCCCTGCTGATGGTGGATGCGGTCTCCTCTGCGGGCTCGATCGAGTTTCGCCAGGACCATTGGCGCGTTGATGTGACGATCGCGGGCTCGCAGAAAGGCCTGATGCTGCCGCCGGGCTTGTCGTTCAATGTGCTCAGCGAGAAAGCCGTCGCCGCAAGCCAAGCTGCCAGCTTGCCGAGATCGTACTGGAGCTGGAAAGACATGCTGCAGTCGAACGAGACCGGCTATTTCCCCTACACGCCGCCGACGAACCTCATGTATGGCCTGCAAGAGGCGCTGGCGATAATGGCGGGCGAGGGGTTCGAAAATATCTACAGGCGCCATGCGCGCCACGCCGAGGCTACGCGCCGCGCTGTAACGGCCTGGGGCCTGGAGAACTACTGCAGCGTGCCCGGCAAGAGCAGCAACACCGTAACGACGGTGCAGGTCCCCGAGGGGCATAACGCCGACGCGTTGCGCAAAGTGATCCTCGAGCGCTTCGACATGTCGCTGGGCGCAGGACTCGGCCCGCTCGGCGGAAAAGTATTCCGGATCGGTCACCTCGGCGATTTCAACGATCTCATGCTTCTCGGAACGCTCGCTGGCGTCGAGATGGGCTTGGAGCTCGCCGGCGTACCTCACTCGGCCGGCGGCGTCGACGCAGCGATGAAGTTCCTCACGAGCGGTAAGAAATAAATCGAGCGCGCAGCCGCTGACAGCCTGGCTGGACTGCTCAAATAATTCCGACCGCCCACATTACGCACACGGTCGCGAAGGAAGCCAGGCCGCCGACGAGCGTTGCTCCGCCGTAGCCGAGAATGGCCTCGTTGACAGGCATGCGGCTGAGCGATGTGCATACCCAGAAGTAGCTCGAGTTGACGTACTTGATGATGACCGAACCGCTCGCACCTGCAAGCATGGCCGCCTCGGGCGATAAGCCAAGCGTGCCGAGCATCGGCGCCACGAGCGATGCGGCCGTTATCACACCGACGGTAGTCGATCCCGTAATTATGTTGCCGATGATGCCGATGACGAACGGCAGGAGAATCGACGGCAAGCCGTAAGTGGCGAAGAATCCACTGATGTACGCCACCGCCGGGGTCGCCTTGAGAATTTCGCTCAAAGACCCACCCAGCCCGGTCACGACGAGGATCATGGCGGAAACTCTGAGCGCTTCCTCGACCCAGGCGTTCTTGGCCGCTTTCCGATGCTCGTCCGTACGAACATTCCGGTACGATAGCCAAACACCGACGCTTAGGGCCACGACCGGCCAGCCGACATAAGCGAGCCCCGTTCGTATGATGTGGTCTTCATCGAGAAACAGCCGCGATACGCTTTGCGCCGAAATCAGCAGGATCGGCACGAGGATGGGAGCGTAGGAAGCCACCGCGCCTGGCAGCTGTCTCTCGCCGACCTCCTCCAGGAAATTATTTCCGGCGTACTCGTCCGACGGCAGAGTCTTGATACGCGGGCCTATGATGTACTGCCCCCAGATCCATCCAGCGATCGAGCCGGCGAAGCAAGCAACGCCTCCGAGCATGATCGTCTTACCAATATCCGCGCCCAGAAGCGCCGCCGCCGCGAGCGGTCCCGGCGTCGGTGGCACGATGGCGTGCGTCAGCTGCAGCGAACCAACGAGGCCGATAGACATGACACCAATCGTCACGCCCATCATCTTGGCAGCGGAATGCACGAGCGGGTTCAAGATTACGTAGGCGACATCCGAGAAGATGGCTATGCCCAGGACGAAGCCCGTGAGCGTCAAAGCCAGCGGCATGCGCGTGGACCCCACCGCCTTGACCATCGTCCGAGTAATCGTCTCGATCGCGCCCGTGTGGCGGAGTGCTTCGGCTATGATCGATCCGAGCACGATGACAACGCCTATGGATCCGAGCGTCGCTCCGAAACCAGTTTCGAATGCGTCGATGAAATTGTTCTGCTGCACACCGGGAATCACGCCGAAAAGAAGCAGCGGAATCAGCAACGCGAAAAAGACGTGCCATCGCCATTTCGCGATGAGGAACAACAGGAGCACGATGACGCCAAGAAATGCCATCAGTGCCAATAATGGGCTTGTTGCGACCGCCGTTGAAGGATCCATACCGTTATACCCGCTCTATGGAGCAACCAGTCTAGCGCGGCTTGCAGGTGCTCCGCATCATCGAAGTTATGTGTCTAACAGCGAACGTGGCGGCGAGCATCCAGCACGACATCGAGGCTAACAATTGCGAGCGATCGAGAGTATGTTTAAAGGGGAGATTGCTGCGCGGTGCATTAGATTTAAAAATGAGACCCTGCCTCCTCACCACAGCCGTGCTCACGGTTATCGGCCTGGCGCCATTGCTGCAGCCGGGCCAGAGCTACGCGCAGCCCCTTCTAGACACTGAAGTGACTGCCGATGGCCTCCACCGAGTGGCCCCGTCGGTCATGGCCAGCGCATGGCTCCGACCCGACCGAGATCTGTCTGAGTACACCCGGATATTCGTCATGCCCACTATCGTCTTGTTCCGCGAGATGCCGGAGCCAGCACACAGCTCATGGGCATTGAGAAGCGTCACTGAATTCCCAGTCAGCGAAAAGATGCAAGCGCGGCTTTCCGATGTATTCGGGGAATCATTCCATCAAGCCATGACAGAGAACACCCAGGCGTACGAGGTCTCCGACGAGCTCGGGCGGGATGTCCTGCTAGTTCGGGGATATCTGACCGACGTCATCACAGGCCTGCCACCGCAGCTTGCGGGCAGCAACGTCGGCACGATCAGGTGGGTGTGGAAGGCCAATGCCATTGTCGAAGTTCGGGACGCTATGAGCGATGAGCTGCTCGCGCGCACAATCGATCGGCTGATTATAGAAGGCCCGGTCGATGCGGATAGGGTCTGGGGGCTTGCGCCACGCATCATGCTCGACTGGTCGAGATTGATGGCTGGTCGGCTCACGGAGCTGGCCGGCTTCTACTCGAGCCGACTCTGGCGTCTGCAGCAACAGTCCGAAGGCCGGCCCGACTAGAAGCTTGGGTGCCTCGCCGCCGTGCAAAGCCGCGAGCGGCACATCCCTTCCCCGCCAGCGCTTGTCGCCAGGGAGCCGATCAGCACCGAGAGCCCCGCAGCACGAGTGCGGCGAACAGCGGCCTCCCTCTGCTACGCTTAGCCACTCAAACCTAAACAGGCTCATGTACGCGGCGCTTTTAACGGGCAGTTTCCGGGGGCTTTAAAATGACGAACTCGATCTACACGGAGCGCGACGGGGCGGTCGCCTCCATTATCCTGAATCGCCCGGACAAGCTGAACGCTCTGGATCTTCCGGACTGGCGGCGCATCGGCGAGATCATGAACGAGCTAGATGCCGACGAATCGCTACGCTGTATCGTCATGCGCGGCGTTAACGCGCGCGCCTTCTCGGCCGGCGCCGACATCGCCGGCTTTGAAAAGCACCGCAGCACGCCCGAGCAAGTGCGCGAGTACGGCCGCACGCTCGGCACGAGCCTTGCTGCGATCGCAAACTGCCGGCATCCGGTTATTGCGGCGATCAACGGCGTCTGCGTCGGTGGCGGGCTGGAGATGTCGAGTGCCTGCGACATTCGGATCTGCGGCGCCTCGAGCCGCTTTGGGGCGCCGATCAATAAGCTCGGGCTCACGATGTCCTACGCCGAGTTGCAGACACTCATCAGCATCATCGGTGGTGCGAGTCTTCTCGAAATGCTGCTTGCGGGCGAGGTCTTCGGGGCCGAGCGCGCCTATCAGCTCGGCTTTGTAAGCCGCGTGCTTTCCGACGACAGCTGGCTCGACGATGCCTACACACTTGCGC
>JAHEEM010000049.1 GCA_024640695.1 Rhodospirillaceae bacterium
ACGGCCGCCCGTCGAGAACTGCTGAATCATGTCGGGGCAGTGCTTACGCAGCCCCTCCTGAATGCGCACGAAAAGCTCCGGATCCGACGAGGATGACTCGTCCGGGTTGCGCACATGAATGTGCGCGAGCGCCGCACCAGCCTCATAAGCCTCATGGGTCGACTCGATCTGCTCATCGGGTGTCACCGGGACGGCGGGATTGTCTTTCTTACGCGGCACGGAGCCGGTAATTGCAACTGCAAATATGACTGGACGGGACATGTCGAAGCTCGCACTAAGAGTGGTTATTGGTTATTGCATTATAGAGCGAAACGGAACCAACCAGGCGTTGCGCAGAGCTATTCCCACACAGGATCACTATCTGACCACAGGGTCTCGCCCGAGATTTTCCGAAGGGCCGCTCACAAATCCGAAGTGTCTGTGGGCCTACCTTCAACAGAATGACCGCCGATCTAGCAGCGTGACATAGGACTTAAGCAGCAGCGCAGCTCGTGCCAAACAGAACAATCGCTACTGTAAAGATCTTAAATTATTGGCAAGGGCAAACGCCGGTTTTCGGCCCCGAGCCCTCATTCGAATCGACCTTAACGCGCCACTCACCAACATCTGCTTTCGGGAAAGCAGTCATTCGGACATCCGTTCCTCTTGATCCGCGTCAGGAAGGATGGCTATTCGGAGAATTGACGAGCGAACCGTTAGCAGCCGAGGGGGCTCATAAACTGATGCGATATTGCGCCAGCACGCGGCTATAGCTGCCGTCCAGTTGCATCGAAGCAATAGCTGCATTGAATGCTTCGGTGATCTGATTGTGATCGGGCCGTGCCCGCGTGACTGCTATTCTTAGTCCTCGCGTCGTGACGGGCTCCGGTAGCAATGCCACGTTCTTAGCGGCCACGAGTCGATTCACTTCATACAACGCTACACGAGCGTCGGCCAGCACCAAATCGAGCTCGCCGGCAAGGAGACTTTGAATGTTCTCTCGGACGCTACCCGCTGCGGCAATATCAATACCGGCTGTACTAACTGCTTGCCGGCTGTAAGCGTAGTCGTTGACGATACCGATGCGCAGGCCGATTAGATCATCGATGCTTCGGTACCGTATATCGCTATCGTATCGCTTTAGAAATCTGATCTCGTTGTTCAGAAACGGTTCGCTGAAGGCTAACTCAGCAGATCGTTCCTCAGTAAACCAGACACCAACAAGGACATCATAGGTACCACTCTGTGTGGCTTCCATCACCTGAGGCCATAACCCAATCGTCAAACTTGGATCGTATCCCGCGCGTTCTAGTGCCGTCGTAGCCATCGCGATGGCTACACCGTTCTCGTAAAGCCGCTCATCCACATAGGGGGGCCAGATACTGGCAGCCAGCTTGAGCCCCTGAGCCTCTGCACCAATAGTTAGGCAAATGAGGAGTCCGGCAATGAGGGATCGCTTCATAGAAGTGCTTAGAATAGCGGAATCCACATTCGCGGGTTTTAGATCTCGTTTGAGATAGGTTGCTAGTGTACCGGTAGTAGCACGTAATGACTTGTCGTTAAGCGCCAGCCGAATCAGAGAGGCCCGACGCGGTTTTCCTCTCGATAGCAGACGTTAACAAGCAACGGTTTAGTTTACTCTCAATGTCCGTTTTCGGCCGCTACCGCTTCTAGCTGGCTCACCGGGCGCTTCATCCGGCGGATGTGTGCGCCGAACGTCAAGGGATCACCTCCGCACTCCCTTCATGCCAGCGCACTTCCATGGCCGGCCCCCTGGAGGGGCTTCCATCCTCCACCGCCCGGAACAATTCATAGACAACTGAGCCGTCTGCCGCCTGCGTGCTCTCGATGACGCGCACCGGCTCAAACGACTCAGGCGCGGCGGCAGCCGCGGCGCGGACCAACTCAGGCACGGCCGACCAGGCGACATCGCGCTGGATCTCGAGCACCGTCCACGCACCGTTCGACTGCACCATATCGAGCTCGATCTCATTGCCGTTCGGCAACGTTCCGGTGACTTCATACTGATCATTGCCTGCACTGAACTCCCCGCTCGCTATGGTGATACCGGGCGCAGCGGCCAATACCAACGCCGCGACGTCCCTAGGGACGGGGGATGCTGCGGCCTCTGGCTGCGGCCTTTCGGAGGCAGGCCGCGAGCAGGCCGCCGCAGCCAACGCCACCGCGATGAATGCTAATTGAACCTTGGCCATAGATTACCTTCTATTCCTGACGTCTACTCTAAGAGTTGGAGTACGCTTCGCAGAACCAAATCAGACCGCTTTTAACTGCGATTTCAACCGGCGGGTGCAACATCTAATCTCAGACTATAAAGAGGATGATGTTGTAAATGAAGCACCCATCGAGAATCTATTACACCGAGAGCCAAAAAGCGGTCATTCGTTGACGCGAGTTCGAAGCCAGGAATCGCTCAGTGCCTCCCGGTCCACGGCTTGCCCCCGTAAATAGACGATATCAATAGCTCGAGTGTTGCGAATGTCGTCAAGAGGGTTTGCCGACAAAACCAGTAGGTCAGCACTGTAGCCCGGCGCAAGCAACCCCATATCGGTCAAGCCAAGATGCCGCGCTGCGACGCTGGTTCCAGCCTGCAATACCTGCATCGACGACATACCGAGGCGCACATATATCTCCAACTCGCGGTGACCCGTATAGCCAAATGGGTGATAGGGCATTGCGCCGGCATCGGTACCAAGGTGATGGCGCAATACAGTTGGGCTTGGGTCTTTTTTCATAGGTTATATTCTTCTAGCGACCTTCCTGGTGCTGAATCTTGTAATCGGCGTCGTCGTCAGTTCAATTCAGTCCCGGATCGAAGTGGAGGCTTCGGAGGATGCGACGAGAGATTCTGCGTTACTGCAAGAGTTGTTTGCGCTGCGTCACGAGATCAACATGCTTCGAGAGTCTTTGGAACCGACCAGTGTTGAAGGTGACCCTAAGAAATGAACGGCGGCTTCTGGCTGACATCGGGCGCGGTGGGAGACTGCCAGTGCGGAGGTTCTCACTCGGCCAATTCGCTGCGGCTTCCGAGCAGCCCGGTACCGCAACCGCCCCGGCAAGCCGTCATCTCTCAGCCTTGACCTGCGGGGCGAGCTGCGTGAGGATCTGTGCTTAACTTCGCGGGTCAAAGAGAGTTGATGAAAAAATCCCACCCGACGCTGACCTGGACTATTCCCTTTGTTGCGCTGCTTCTTTCGGCGGCGGCACATTCGCAGGTAAAAACTGTTTTCGTCGCGTCATCCTCGGCAGACGAATACGACGCGAAAGTGTACCGGGCAATCTGGGATGAGTACGGAGAACGCATCGTGACCGCCCTCGAGTCCCGGACCTGCCTGCCGTTTCCAGAGTCCAGCCTATCCGCCATGGTGGCCGAGGCGGTTAGCAATTCTGGTGGGCCAGATCACCCGATGCGCCTGCGCGCCAGCTACATTCGCAAGGTCAAGCAGTCCACGCTGGTCCACGAGATCGGCCACCGCCACTTATGGCAGCTGTCCGAGCGGCTGGACGATATCGATGGACACATGACCCTGTTCCTCGTCCTCGACCGAGTCTGGGCAGATGTCTGGGGCGAGGATTTTGCCAACGAGCGTGTGCGTGGCGAAGCCGGGTGGGATGAGGACTATGCGGCCGCCTGGGCCTGGGCGCGCTCGCTCAGCCCACAAGAGCGCGCGAGCTTGTGGGACCAGCTCCTGTCCATCAACGGATTCGGTCGCTGCAACGGTCTAGTGTCGAGTGAAACCGAGAGGACCTGAAGCGCCGCTGCTCGTACCATCTCGCTCGTCCTAACCTCTTCTCTATTCAGTGTTGATTACCGAAGACAGATTTATCGAAATCAAGAATCATTCGGCGCCTGCTGCGTCTCGGGCACGAGAAATAGAAACACGATAAGCCCAGCCGCACCGATACCCGCCACCGTGAAGCTTGCGACTGCGAGGCTTGCCGCCCCGGCGAGCACGCCTGTCAGCAACGGTCCGCCGACGCCGCCCGCGTCGCCGATGAGCCGCCAGACGCCGAGGAATTGATTACGGTTGCCCGGCGGGGCAAGGTCCATACCCATAACCATGACAATGCCTGTGCTGATACCGTTTGCCAAACCCAGGACCAGCGCGGCGGCGACGAGGCCAACGAAACCCTGAGCGAGCGGCAGCAATACGAGCCCGGCGATGAATACCACCATGCAGGGGATGCCGGTCCAGCGGCGCCCCAGGCGATCCATAGCGATTCCGGCCGGGTAGGACAGGGCCATATCCAGGATCGCCGACATCGAGTAGACGAAACCAATCGTGGCGGCATCGAGGCCGATCAATGTGCCAAACAGCGGCACGAGCAGCTGCCGGCCAGCGCGCATGAGCTGAAGGGATAACCCGACAAAACCGGCCGTCGCAAAAACGCCCCGATAATCGATAACGACTCGCCCGATCAAGCCGAGACTCGCGGCGTCGGGCTCGGCTGCCGGACGCAGCTCGCGCACATAAATCACCGAGAGCACCGCCGCAAGTCCGGACAGCGCCGCGCCCGCCGCGAAGGCTGCCCCGAAACCCAGCCACTCCGCGACCATGCCGCCGGCGAGCGGGCCGAAGAAAGACCCGCCGCGGTTGATGCCGGCGACTACGGCTATGGCCCGACCCCACGCGGCCGGAGGGCTCGCATCAGTGATGTAGGACTGCCTACCGAGAAACCACGCCGCCGCACCGCCGCCCTGCGCTACCGCGAGCACAGCCACGGCCCAGGGATTAGACCAAATCGCCAGCCCCAGCATCACGATCGCGTTACAGGCCAAACCGCCGACCAAGACACCGCGGTCTCCGAACCGTGCGGCAATCATCCCAGCCGGAATATCGAGCAGCAGGATACCAACGCCGCGCAGGGCGACGACGAGAGCGGCATACGCGGGGTCACCACTGATGTGAAGTGCATACAGCGGCAGCACGAGCAGCATGCCCTGATTGCTGACGGCCATCAGCAAGGACGGAATATAGATCGAGCTGAACAGCTGATCGTGTGGTGATGGTAAGCGCATTAAAACCGGGTCAGGCTATTCGGGCCGGATTTGGCTCACGCATCCGGGCTCCGAACTGCTACCTGCAAACTTGCGCGTTCGAACTTCGCGTCGCTCCACCAAAGAGAGTCGACGCTAGCCCGCATGAGCCTTCACAGCATTCGATTCTTCAGAGAACCGCAACGATTGAGTCGGCAACATAGTCGACGTTGGCGTTATTGATACCCGCAAGGTTGATCCGGCTCGACTCAAGCATGTAGACGTGAAACTCCTCTCTGAGTCTGACGACTTGTTCTTTAGAGATCCCTAGAAAGGAAAACATGCCGCGCTCGTTGGCGATGAACGAAAAATCGCGTGGCGCTCCGCGCTCGGCAAGCTTGGCGACCAGCAGCCCGCGCAGGCCATTGATGCGGTTGCGAACTCCGGCCAGCTCCTCGACCCATTGCGCCCGCAGCTCAGGGCTATGCAACACGCGTCCCGCGATCGCCGCGCCATGATCGGGTGGCATCGAATAGATACCGCGCGCAACGTTGGCAAGGTTGGTCGCAACTGCACGGGAACGCTCGGCGTTGCTCGAGATCACCGAGACCGAGCCGACTCGTTCGCGGTAGAGACCGAAGTTCTTCGAGCAGGATGCGACGATTACGACTTCGGGCAGGAGCTCTGCCATCAGACGCGCTCCATAGGCATCAGCGTCGAGGTCCTCGCTCAGGCCCTGGTAAGCCAAGTCGATGAACGGCGTGACTCCGCGACGCTCGCAGAGCTCCGCAAGTTGCCGCCACTGATCCGGCGACAGATCTGCGCCGCAGGGGTTATGGCAACAGCCGTGAATCAGCACAACGTCGCCGTGTCCGAGGTTCTCGAGGCAGGCAGTCATCGCGCCGAAATCGATAACGTGCTTGGCGGGATCATAGTAAGGGTAAAGCTCGAGCTTGAGACCGGCCAGGCGCAACAGCGGCAGGTGATTCGGCCAGGACGGGTTGCTGAGGCAGACGCGCGTATCGGGAGCCGCGCGATGGATCAGGTGACCGGCAACACAAAGACCGCCGCTGCCGCCGGGACTCTGTATCGTCGCAACCCTGGCGTCACGCAGTGCTGGGTGATCGGCGCCGAGCAGCAGCGCCTCCATGCCGCGATTGAAGTCCGCATTGCCGGCAATGCCGACATAGGTCTTGGTTGTCTGCGCATCGATGATCTCGCGCTCGGCCTGTTTGACACAGGCCATGACGGGCGTGTGCCCTTGCTCATCTTGAAAGACACCGACGCTGAGATCGACCTTTCTGGGGTCCTGATCCTCACGGAACAAGGCCATGATGCCGATGATGGCGTCGGGCGCCAGCGACTCTAGCTTTTCGAACACGGTATTTCCTCAGCCAAATTAATTACTTCAGCGGCAATCCAACCAGTCGGCCGCGATCTTCGTCGGATTGGCCCGGTGAAGCAAGACGCCCCGGCAACTTTGCCACCGCGGGCGCCGGCCTGCCGGGCGCGCGCCGAGCATCTTAGCGCAATATTGCCCCGACCGAGGCCAAGCTCAGCCCTGGAGAAGCCTGAGCACCGCCGGCAGGAGCTGTACCCAGATCAGCACGAGCGACATCCCGGTGAAAACCAGCAGGCTCAGCCAGCTGAACCAGGTCGCGAAGGTCGACGGGTAGAAGGTCTTGTCGGTCTTGGGGATGACCGTAAAACAGTAATACAAGTTCAGATAGAAGATCACGGGTGCGACGAAATACGCCAACGCCGATGCGACCAGCACGAGATAGACCGGCCGCGGAAGTCCGGCGATGATCGCCACGGAGGTGACGAGTGAGAAGAACATCGATGCACGATAGATGTTGTACTCGGAATACCAGGTCTTTCGATGCTTCTCATCAAGATCGTCTTTCGAAGTGCCGGGCAGCGACGCCGTGCTCTTGAAAAGATTTCTGCAACACGCGCCGACGACGCGCGGCCAGCCGTCGAAGTAATTGAACGCCGTCGAATAGGTTGCCGCCATGGCGCCGGCCAGGAACACGATCATCATGCTCGGCCCGATGCTGTCGGTGAAAATACGTGCGATCTCGCCCATGACCGCGTTGCCTTGAACATCGCTCGGATACATCCAAACAGCCGCGAGCAACACGAACACGCAGGCTATAAAAAATGAGATCACATGACCGAAGCGGAAGTCCCAGATCCCGATGCGATACCAGCGCCGACAGTACTCGAGCACGTGCGGTGGCAGCCTCGACGTATCGACGCTCAGCTCCGACTTGTCGTGCTCGAAGGAATTAAAATGCGTGACGAGGCCAGCATTTTCTAGATCGTCACGAATGCGGCCCATGCCAACCTTCTTGGCCTTGCCCCACTCCGATGCCTGCAAGGAGACATCAATACCCGTCGGCAGCAACCCGAGAAAGGAAGCGATGATGATCCACGATGCCTCATCCGGCGCGCCGATCCTAAAAAAGTTTGCGAACGACGACAGCGGCGCCGGCTCGGCGACGTAAACCGCAAGCGTCGAGACGATCAGAATCCCGGCCGCGATCTTCGTCACGATCTCGACTGCCGCATATTTGCCGCCGAGTATGATTCCGACGGACGCAACGCCCATGACGAGCCCATAGAATGCAAGCTCGCCGTCATCTCCGAGACCCGGAATGTCCCAGCCGAGGAACTCCCGGAAGAGATAGAACATTACGGCCGCGGCCGCGATCAAACGGCCCGCCTGACCGATCGCAGATTGAATGATCGTCGTGATCAGCACATACCAGACGGGTATCTTTTTCCATGCCGTCGCGTAGGCGTCCAGCATGCTGCGCCCCGTAGCGTGTGTGAAACGGAAAGCCATCTCGAAGCCGTAGTACTTGAAGATGTAGGCCACCGGAATGCACCACAGCAGCGCGTATTCGTAGCGGCCGCCGGCAACCGGCGCCGTGACCAGATGGCTCGTGCCGATTCCGGTCATCATGAGAATCAGCCCGGGTCCGAATTGCTTAAAGAGCGCCACCGGCGTCATCGATGGCAGCTTCAGATCTCCGAATGCAGCTGGATCGTGCCCCGACCGTGTCTGATCTCCGCTCATGCCACCAATACCCCTCTGCTTTTCTTTATTATTCGGCAGCGCTTGAGATTACGCCGCGCTATCTAGGCTGCACAGCTTACTCTAGTTCGATGAGGAGGTCATGGGCCGCCACGGTCATACCGACCGCTGCAGGTATCGACTTAATTTTGCCTGCGCGCTCGGCGCGCAACAGCGTCTCCATCTTCATCGCTTCGATCGACAACAATGGATCGCCGCGCTCAACAGTCTGGCCCCGCTCTACGCTGATGGTGACGACGCGTCCGGGCATCGGTGCTGCAACATGCTTCGGATTTTCGGCGTCGGCCTTCGGGTGACTCTTGACTGACTGCGCGGCGCTGCGGTCCGTGACCTCCACAGTTCGCGGCTGCCCGTTGAACTCGAAAAAGACGCGACGTTGACCCCTTTCGTCAAGGTCACTGCTACCGAGCAATCGGATGATTAGTGTCTTGCCGCGCTCGAGCAAGACTTCAATCTCCTCGTGCGGCTTGAGCCCATAGAAAAACACCGGTGTCGGCAGCACGCTGATGTCGCCGTAACTGCGCCGCAGCTTCGCGAATTCCTCGAAGACGGCCGGATAGAGAAGGTAGGAGCAAAGCTCTTGATCGGTGACACGCCTGTCGACCCGCTTCTCGAGCTGAGCTCGCTCAGCCTCGAGATCAACGGCCGGCAGGAGTGCGCCGGGACGTTTCTTTAGCGGTTTTGCGCCCTTAAGTATTTTCTTTTGCAAGGCGCGCGGAAACCCGCCCACGGGCTGACCGATCTCGCCGCGGAATAGCGCCACCACCGACTCGGGGAACGCGACATCCTTGTCGGGATTCTGCACATCCTCAGCAGTAAGGCCACCCGTTACCATCGCGATGGCCATGTCCCCCACTACCTTGGAAGTCGGCGTGACCTTGATGATGTCGCCGAACAGCTCGTTGACCTCGGCATAACGCGCGGCTATTTCGGGCCAGCGATGGCCGACACCGAGCGCGCGCGCCTGCTCGCGCAGATTGGTGTACTGACCGCCCGGCATCGCGTGACGATAAACGTCCGCAGTCCCGGAACGGATATCGCTCTCGAAAGCTTTGTAGTACTCGCGCGCGAGCTCCCAATAGCGCGCGATCTCGCGTATTGCGACGCGATCGAGGCCGGGATCGCGCGGGTCGCCGCGCAGCGCGTCAACGACCGATCCGAGATTGGGCTGTGACGTTAGCCCGCTGACCGAGTCCATCGCCAAATCGACGGCATCCGCGCCGGCAGCGACAGCCGCAAGCACGGTCGCTGAGCCGATACCGCTCGTGTCATGCGTGTGAAAATGTATCGGTATCCCAATCTCCTGCTTGAGCGTGCGCACGAGCTTGTCTATCGCCGCTGGACGGCACACGCCGGCCATGTCCTTGATCCCCAAAATGTGCGCGCCGGCTTTCTCCAGCTCGCGCGCCATCTCAACGTAGTAGCTGAGATCGTACTTATTGGGCGCCGGATTCAGCAGATCGCCCGAATAGCAGATGGCCGCCTCGCAGAGTTTGCCGGTATCGAGCACCGCGTCGAGTGCCACACGCATGTTCTCGACCCAGTTCAGCGAGTCGAATACTCGAAATAGATCTACGCCCGCCCCGGCAGCTTCGACGACGAAGCGCTGCACAACATTATCTGGATAGTTCTTGTAGCCGACGGCGTTCGCAGAGCGCAACAGCATCTGCAGGAGAATATTGGGCACGCACTCCTTGATGGCCTCGAGCCGCTCCCACGGATCCTCTTTGAGGAAACGCATTGCCACGTCAAAGGTCGCACCGCCCCAGCACTCCAGAGACAGAAGCTCGGGCAGACGCTCCGCATAGGTCGGCGCTATCTTGACGATGTCATGCGTACGCATGCGGGTTGCGAGCAGCGACTGGTGGGCGTCCCGCATGCTCGTATCGGTAATCATGACCTCAGGCTTGTCGAGCAGCCACTGCGCAAAACCTTTGGGGCCGAGAATTTCGAGCTTCTGGGTCGTGCCGGCTGGCGGCGGTTCACCCGGCTGTAAGCGACGCTCAGGCACAGGAACCTCGGCGCGCGCGACTGCCTCGATCCGACCAGCGACCTCTGGGTTACCGTTGACGATGACGTCGCCCATGAAGCGCAGCAGACGCGTAGCACGATCGCGCCGGCGCGGAAACTGGAACAGCTCCGGCGTTTCATCGATGAACCGGGTCGTGTAATCCGCGTGCAAAAACTTCGGATGCGTGATGAGCTGCTCGAGAAAGATAAGGTTGGTCGCAACGCCACGGATGCGGAACTCTCGCAGCGCGCGTTTCATGCGCATCACGGATTCCTCAGGCGTAGGCGCCCAGGTAGTGACTTTCGCGAGCAGGGAATCGTAATACGGCGTGATCAGCGCACCCGAGTATGCGGTGCCGCCGTCCAAGCGCACGCCGAAACCCGCAGCGCTGCGGTAGTTGCGGATGCGGCCGTAGTCAGGAATAAAATTGTTCTCGGGATCCTCGGTCGTGACCCGGCACTGCAGCGCATGGCCGTTGAGGCGGATATTCTTCTGCGTGAGCACGCCGCTGTCGGGATCACCGATGCGCGCGCCTTGGGCCAAGCGAATCTGCGCCTTGACGATATCGATGCCCGTCACCTCTTCCGTGACGGTATGCTCAACCTGCACGCGCGGATTGACCTCGATGAAGTAGAACGCACCGCTATCGGAGTCCATAAGGAACTCGACCGTTCCCGCATTGCTGTAACCGGCAGCCTTCGCAAGCCGCAGGGCATGGCCGCAGAGCGTCTCGCGTTGCTCTTTATTCAAATAGGCGGCCGGTGCACGCTCGACTACTTTTTGATTACGCCGTTGGACGGTACAGTCGCGCTCGAACAGGTGCACGAGATTGCCGTGCAAGTCGCCGAGAATCTGCACTTCGACGTGGCGGGCACGCTCGACGAGCTTCTCGAGATAAACCTCGTCGTTGCCGAAAGCCGCAGCGGCCTCGCGGCGTGCGGCGGAGATGTCTTCCTTGAGCTGGGCAGCATTGCGGATTACGCGCATACCGCGCCCGCCGCCGCCCCAGCTCGCTTTGAGCATGAGCGGGTAACCGACCTTGGACGCGAGCTTTGCAGCTTCTGCGGGGTTCTCGGGCAAAGGGCCGGTCGCCGGCATCACCGGCACGCCGGCATTCTGCGCGAGCTCACGTGCGCTGATCTTGTTACCGAGCGCTCGCATGACCGAAGATGGCGGACCAATAAAAATAATGCCGGCATCTCGGCAGGCATCGGCAAAGTCCGGGTTCTCGGAGAGAAACCCGTAGCCTGGATGTATTGCATCGACCTTCGCATCGCAGGCAATGCGCAGAATCGTCTCGATGTCGAGATAAGCGGCCAGCGGGCGCCCGGGGGCGCCGAGCCGGTAGCTCTCATCGGCCTTGAATCTATGCAATGCGAAACGGTCTTCCTCAGCGTAAATCGCAACCGTTGCGACACCGAGCTCGGTCGCCGCACGCATGACCCTGATTGCGATCTCGCTGCGGTTAGCTACCAGAAGCTTGATAATTTTCTTTGGCATGGATCGACACGAGAGCTTCGCGGAAGAGAGACGTATACTACATCAAGACGCTCAACTGAGCGCCTGCTAGACGCGCGGCCGAAGCGCTCGACAGAAAAGCTTGCGGCGGGAAGTCCGCGTAGGAGATTGAACAATGAGAGCGGTGATTTTAGAGCAGTTTGGCGGCCCCGAGGTGCTCAGAATCGGTGCAGTGGAGACTCCCAGGCCAGGTGACGGCCAGGTGCTGATCAAGGTCGCGGCTACGACAGTCAATCGAGCTGATACCATCCAGCGGCTCGGTCACTACCCAGCGCCCAAGGGTGAGTCAGAGCTGCTGGGGCTGGAGGTTGCCGGCACGATCGCCGAAGTCGGGCCGGGCGCTGTGGAATTCGCGGTCGGCGACCGGGTCATGAGCCTCGTTGGCGGGGGCGGCTATGCCGAGTACGCGACCGCCTTCGCCGATCACTTGATCCGCATCCCGCCGGCGATGAGCTTCGAGCACGCAGCCTGTGTTTGCGAGACCTACATCACCGCCTATCTGAACATTTTCATGCTCGCCGATCTCGAGGACGGCGAAGCCGTGCTGCTGCATGGCGGCGGCGGCGGCGTCAACTCCTCGGGGATCCAGCTCTGCCGGCTGCTAACGCCGGCAAGCCGGGTCATCGTCACGGCCTCCCCGGGCAAGCTCGAGCGAGTCCGTGAGCTCGGGGCGCACGACGTCATCGATTACAAATCCCAGGACTTCGCCGAGGTGATTCGCGAGCTGACCGGCAAACGCGGCGTCAACGTGATCCTCGATCACATCGCTGCTAAATACCTGGCCCAAAATCTGGCATCTCTGGCCATCGGTGGACGGCTCGTGATCATCGGGCTGATGGGCGGCGCCAAGGCCGAAATTAACCTAGGTGCCCTCATGGTCAAACGCCAACAGATCATCGGCTCCGTGCTGCGCTCCCGGCCGGTGAGCGAGAAAGCAGGTATCGTCCGGCAGTTCACGGCCGCCGTCATGCCGCTGTTCGAGCAGGGTACGATCGTGCCGCTGATTCACGCGGTGCTGCCGCTTGATCAGGCGGCCGAGGCACATCGGATGATGGAAGCCAGCGAGCACTTCGGCAAGATCGTGCTCACGCCCTAACGGGAGCCCAGCAACGCTTGAAGAGGCCCGGGTTGTTGGTATACTGTATACCAAACGACCCATAACGAATCGAGCACCCCTTGGCGGCTACCAGCATCAGACTACGTCCGGTCAGGACCACTATCGCGCTGAAGGACCAGGTCTATCGAGCGCTGAAATCGGCGATCACCTCGATGGACATTTACTCGGCCGCCGAAGGCGCCAAGCTCGACGAGCGCCGCCTGGCTGAGACCCTCGGCGTCAGCCGTACACCGATACGCGAGGCGTTATCGCGCCTCGAGCAGGAAGGTCTCGTCGAGACGATACCGCGTAAGGGCGCATTCGTAGTGCGCAAGACCAAGGCCGAGATTCTCGAGATGGTCTACGCCTGGGCGGCCCTGGAGAGCATGGCAGCGCGCCTGGCCACCGAGCGCGCGACCGACGAGGAAATCGGCCGCCTGCGCGAGCTGTTCGGGACCTTCGGCGCATCGGACGGGGAAACGGCGCGGATCGACGAATACTCGGATACGAACATCAGGTTTCACCAAAGCATCATGGCCTTGAGTAAGAACGCGACACTCCAGGCGCTGGCCGAGACCCTGTTCGTTCACATGCGCGCAATTCGCGCGCAGACGATCACCGAGCGCGATCGCGCAAGCCGCTCGATCATCGACCACATGCATATCATCGAGGCTATCGAGAAGCGCGACACCGCGCTCGCCGAACGCCTTGTCCGTGAGCATTCGTTCGGTCTCGCCGATCACATCAACAACTATGTCGCCTACTTAGACTGAAAAATCGAGGAAGTCCCATGGCAAGCGCACCTGCAGAAAAACTCAGCGAATCACAAGTGGCCGAAGATCAGCGTGAACTGACTGATGGATTTCACCTCATCATTGACGCACTTAAGCTCAATGGCGTGAAGACAATCTACGGCGTACCTGGCATTCCGATCACCGACTTTGGCCGTATGGCTCAGGCCGAGGGCATACGCGTTATTGCCTTCCGCCATGAACAACATGCAGGCAATGCAGCAGCCATCGCAGGCTATCTCACAAAGAACCCCGGGATCTGTCTTACCGTGTCTGCACCAGGATTCCTCAACGGCCTGACCGCTTTGGCAAATGCGACGACTAATTGCTTTCCAATGATCCTGATATCCGGATCATCCGAACGCGAGATCGTTGACCTGCAGCAGGGTGACTATGAGGAAATGGACCAGCTGGCTATTGCCAAGCCTCTGTGCAAAGCAGCCTTTCGTGTGCTGCATGCCGAGGATATCGGTGTTGGCGTAGCGCGCGCGATTCGCGCTGCTGTTTCAGGGCGACCGGGTGGCGTCTACCTCGATCTTCCAGCCAAGCTCTTTGGGCAGGTGATTGATGCCAAGGACGGAAAAGAATCGCTAATCAAGGTCATCGACCCGGCGCCAGCGCAACTTCCATCGCCCGAATCGGTCGAGCGCGCGCTCGCGCTGCTGCAAAGCGCCGAGCGGCCGTTGATTATTCTCGGCAAAGGCGCTGCCTATGCTCAGGCAGATGATGAGATTCGTGCTCTGGTCGAAAAGACCGGAATCCCTTTTCTGCCAATGAGCATGGCCAAAGGCCTCCTGCCGGACACGCATTCGCAATGTGCAGGTGCGGCACGGTCTTTGGCATTAAAAGAATCCGACGTCGTGATGCTGATCGGCGCACGCCTCAACTGGCTACTGTCACAAGGCAAGGGCAAGCCCTGGGGCGGAAAAAAGCAGTTTATTCAGATCGACATCGAGCCCAGAGAAATGGACTCGAACGTAGAAATCTCGGCGCCTCTGGTAGGCGATATCGGCTCATGTGTGTCAGCCCTGCTAAATGGCATCACTTCGAATTCGCACACGCCGTCATCGGACTGGATGGACGCGGTCAAAGCTAAACGGGACGCCAATATAGCCAAAATGGCGCCACGGCTAACGAACGATAACTATCCGATGGACTTTCACGGCGCGCTCGGTGCCCTGCGTACCGTTATAAAGGAGCGGCCCGATGCCATTCTCGTCAATGAGGGTGCCAACACACTTGATCTCGCGCGCGGCATTATCGATATGTACAAGCCCCGAAAACGGCTCGATGTCGGAACTTGGGGAGTCATGGGCATTGGCATGGGCTTCGCCGTCGCCGCGGCCATAGAAACTGGCAAGCCCGTACTAGCCATCGAAGGGGACAGCGCCTTCGGATTTTCTGGCATGGAAATAGAGACTATCTGTCGGTACGACCTGCCGGTCTGTATCGTTGTCTTCAACAATGGCGGGATCTATCGAGGAACAGACGTCAATGAGCAGAGTTCCGATCCGGCATGGACTCGTTTCGTCTCGGATTCACGCTACGACAAGATGATGGAAGCATTCGGAGGGGTCGGCGTGCATGCGACCACTCCAGAAGAACTGAAGCGCGCTGTTGATACGGCAATGGATTCTGGTAGACCAACCCTTGTAAACGCAGCCATCAATCCAGCCGCCGGCAGCGAGAGTGGTCGAATCGGAAACCTTAATCCGCAAAGCAAATTACAAAAAAAATAATTTCACCCGCGGATCCTGCAATCAAACAATCAACGAAATGGGACTAACTCACCATGAGCTCTAATAAAGCACTTTCAGGAATTCGAATCCTCGACATGACGCATGTGCAGGCGGGCCCGACGTCGAGTCAGCTGATGGGTTTTCTCGGCGCGGATGTCATCAAGCTCGAGTCACCCATGGGCGACGCGACGCGCAAGCAACTGCAGGATGTGCCAGGCGCGGACAGCCTCTATTTCACGATGCTGAACTGCAACAAGCGCTCCATCACAGTTAACCTCAAGAACGACAAGGGCAAAGAAGTCTTCACCGATCTGGTTAAAACCTGCGACGTCATGATGGAGAACTTCGGTCCAGGGGTGCTCGACCGGCTCGGTTTCGGCTGGGAAAAAGTCCACGAGATTAACCCGCGCATCGTCATGGCCTCGATCAAGGGCTTCGGCTCAGAGGGTCCCTATGCGGCGTTCAAAGCTTATGAAAACGTCGCCCAAGCCATGGGCGGCTCGATGAGCACGAGCGGTTTCTTTGACGGTCCGCCGGTCGTTACCGGCGCACAGATCGGCGACTCGGGCACGGGCGTGCACCTCATGGCCGGCATCCTCGCCGCGCTGCTGCAGCGCGAGCGCACGGGCAAGGGCCAGTACGTAGAGTGCGCGATGATGGACTGTGTAATGAATCTCGTGCGCGTCAAGTGGCGCGATCACCAGCGCATCGAGCGCGGCCCGCTGCCGGAATACTCTATCCAGGAATTCGAGGACTTCACACCGCGTGCCGGCAACGACTCCGGCGGCGGGCAACTCGGCAACGCGATCAAATGCAAGCCTGGCGGGAATAACGACTATCTATACATTGTCGTGCAGGAGCACGTCTGGAACGCGCTTGCCAACCGCGTCGGCGGCGAAGCGCTAGTCAAGGACGAACGTTTCGAAAACATCAACGCACGCCGAAAAAATCAAGCTGCAATGTGGAAGTTGCTCGAGGACTTCGCAAGCAGCTACACGAAGCGTGAACTCATGGCGATCCTCAACGAGATCGACGTCCCCTGCGGCCCGATCATGAGCACCAAGGATCTCGCCAACGACGAGCACGTCAAGCTTCGCGAGATGTACGTCGAGCTCGATCACCCCGAGCGAGGCAAGTGGCACAACCTGGGCTGCCCGATCAAGCTGTCGGACTCGCCGGTCGAGATCACGCGCTCGCCGCTGCTCGGTGAACATACGGAAGAGATTCTGAGCGAGGTGCTGGGATATGGCGCCGACCGCGTTGGCGAGCTCAAGCAAGCCGGCGCCTTCTCCAAGCCACCGTCCAAGAGATAACGAGGATATTGAATATGTCTGATC
>JAHEEM010000250.1 GCA_024640695.1 Rhodospirillaceae bacterium
CCGAGAGGTCGCGGGCACCGCAGCCCACCGGGTCCATGGCCTGGATGAGCGGGAGCACGTCCTCGACCACCTCCACGTCCACCTCGACGCTCTCCGCTGACCTCCTCGGTGTGGCCGATGATGTGGTCGACATTATTTACGGTGACACCGACGTGGTCGTCGCCGGCGGCGGGTCTCATTCCGGTCGCTCGATGCGCCACGCGAGCACGGTCATCTTTCTTGCGATCAAGGAGTTGAAGGCTACAGCGTTGCAACTGGCGGCAAGGCACTGGGGTGTCGAAACCAATCAAGTCATCTATGCCGACGGCACCTTTCGGAATCGATCCAATGGCGCGGGACTCGACTGGTTCGCGCTCGCTGCAGTAGCGGGTCCGCAGGGACTCAAGCTCACGAAGACGAACGAGATGCATACGCCGGTCTTTCCTAACGGCTGTGCGATCTGCGAGATCGAGGTCGATCCGGAGACCGGCTTTTCGCGGGTCACGCGCTACATCAGCGTCGATGACGTCGGCCGCGTGATCAATCCACTGATCGTGGATGGTCAGACGCACGGCTCGATCGCAACCGGAGTTGGCCAAGCCCTGTGGGAGGAGTGTGTCATCGACCCTGACTCAGGGCAGCCGTTGAGCGGCTCGCTCATGGATTACACGCTGCCGCGCGCGGACGAGCTGCCGGCGTTTGTCACCGAGGTCAATGAGGTTCCATCTCCGACGAACCCGCTCGGAGTGAAGTCCGCTGGCGAGGGCCCGACGACGGCATCTCTGGCCGTCGTAATCAACGCGATCGTCGATGCATTGCAGGAATTCGGCGTGCGCGACATCCGCATGCCCGCGACGCCATTTCGCGTCTGGCAGGCCATCCAAGACACTCGCGAGTAGCGCAATGAATCACCTTGATCAATTGGCGCCGCTCAAGCTCATCGCTTTTCCCGGTGCGCCGAACCTGCCGATTTTTGCCGCGCTCGAGCACGGTGACTTCGAGCGCGCGGGCATTTCAGTCGAGCTGGAGACGACACCGAGCTCGAAGTTCCAGATCGAAAGCCTCGTCGCCGACCGTTACGACATCGCCGCCACCGCCTTCGACAACGTCGTCGCGTATTGCGAAGGGCAGGGCGCGGTCGAGTTCGCGACGCCGCCGGATCTGTTCGTCTTCATGGGTGCCACCCGGATCGAGCTGGCGCTCGTGGTCGCGCCCGAGGTTCGCAGCTTCGAGGACCTGCGCGGTAAGACGCTTGCGCTCGATGCGCTTGCGACCGGGTTCGCGTTCGTGCTTTACCACATGCTCGAGCGCGCGGGCCTGTCGCCAGAAGACTGCGAGCTCGCCACGGTGGGCGCAACCCCGCAGCGCTGGGAGGCGGTTCGCAGTGGCGAAGCTGCCGGCACGCTGATGATCGAGCCGTTTACGAGCGTCGCCCGGGCGCAGGGCTTTCATGTGCTTGCGACCAGCGGCGACAGCCTCGCGCATTATCAGGGTGGTATCTTTGCCGCGAGCCGGGCCTGGGCTGCCACTCATCGACGCGAGCTCGAGGCCTTCATTCGGGGCTACCGGGCGGGGCTCGCCTGGACCCTCGATCCGGCAAACCAGGCTGCCGCCACGGCGCTGTTGGTTGAGCGGATGCCCGCGATCAAGCCCGCGGTCGCGCCGGCAGTCATGGCCAAGCTCCTTGACCCCGGCACGGGGCTGACTCCGGGCGGAGCGATCGACCGGCGGGGCATGCACACCGTGCTTGAGCTGCGCAGCCGCTATGCACAGCCTCGGAAGCCGTTGGAGACCTTCGATCGCTATCTCGACCTCGACAGCTACACCAAAGTCACCGGCGAATCTGCCGGCTGACTCGCCCGATGCTCGACGCCGCGGGAGGCTGGCATTCACCCGGCCCAGGCTCTATCCTCGGCTACAAGAGAAACCGCCGCGATAGAGGGGGACGGCCATGAGTTCGAAACGTAAATCCGAGGGGTTGAATCGGCGCGAATTCATTGCTGGGGCGACCGGTGCGAGCATTGCCGCCACTGCATTGTCCGCTCCGCAGAGTGCTTTGGCTGCCGGCCAGAACGCTGGCGAGGCACTCGTCGCAGCAGCACCGCCGCACGCGGGCGCACTGGCAATGGAAGGCGACCTGGCACCAGGCTACAGCGCGGCCGAGGCAACTGAATATTTCGTTCGCCGGCCAGGCTCGGACTTCATGGTCGACGTCATCAAGAGCCTCAATCTCGACTACATCACGACGAACCCGGGCTCGAGCTTCCGCGGCATTCACGAATCGATCGTCAACTATGGGGGCAATCAGGCGCCTGAACTGCTGACCTGTCCGCACGAGGAACAGGCAATCGCGATGGCCCACGGCTACGCTAAGGTTGCCGGCAAACCGATAGGCGTGCTGTGCCACGGGACGGTCGGCCTGCAGCACGCGGCGATGGCTGTCTACAACGCTTGGTGCGATCGGGCGCCGATGGTGATCCTCGGCGGCAATCATCTGGACGTGGAGCATCGGCGATCGGGTGTGGAGTGGTCGCACTCGGCCCAGGACGCCGCCCGCGTGCTGCGCGATTACACGAAATGGGATGACACACCAGTCTCGCTGCAACACTACTCAGAGTCGATGGCGCGCGCTTACAAAATAGCGACGACGGCGCCGATGGGCCCCGTTGTGATTACGATCGACGGCCATCTGCAGGAATACGACATGGCGGGCGAGACCCCGACGATTGCACGCATGGCGCCAACTCAGCCGCCGCGCGGTGACGCGGCCGCGCTCGAAGAGGCGGCGCGTTGGCTCGTCGAGGCCGAGAACCCCGTGATCGTGGTCGATCTCATGGCTCACAATCAGACAGGGGTCGAACACCTAGTCGCGCTCGCCGAGGCGTTGCAGGCGCCGGTAGTCAACCAGTTCGGACGCATGAATTTTCCGAATACGCACTATCTTTCGCAGGGCAACGGTGTCGTGGCTCAAGCCGACGTCATACTCGGTCTGGAGCTCTACGACACTTGGGGGTTACTCAATAACCTCCGCGACCGCGTTCATAAGGACTCAGTTTCCAGAGCGAGGCCTGACGCTCGGGTTATCGACATCGGCGTCAAAGATCTGTTCATGAAGTCGAACTACCAGAGCTTCCAGCGTTATAACGCGGCAGATCTTTCGATTGCCGGTGATGCGCAGGCCACTTTGCCGTCGTTGCTTGAAGAGGTTCAGCAACAGATGTCGCGTGCGCGGCGCTCGGGCAACTCCGAGCGGGAGCAGAAGTGGCGCGCGGCGCACGAGCAGGCGCAACAGCGATCTCTGAATGCTGCGCGTTACGCCTGGGATGCGAGACCTGTGAGCACGGCACGCATCTATATGGAGCTCTGGCAGCTCGTCAAGGATCGGGACTGGGCGCTCGTGTCCGACGATAACAATAAGAGCGGCTGGGCCCGACGGCTCTGGCCGATCGAGCAGCACTATCAATGGCTAGGCCGCTCGGGCGGCGCGGGCCTCGGTTATGGCGCGCCCTCGGCCGTCGGCGCGGCGCTCGCGCACCGATCCGAAGGGCGTCTGGCAATCAACATTCAAAGCGACGGTGACATGATGTATGTGCCGGGGGTGTTCTGGACTTCGGCGCATCACGAGATTCCAATGTTGACCGTCGTGCACAACAATCAGGGCTATCACCAAGAGCGCATGCACCTGCAGCGCATGGCGGCGCGGCGGCAACGCGGCACCGATGGAAGCTCGAATATCGGCAACGAGCTGAAAGATCCACCGATCGATCTGGCGATGGTCGCGCGCGGCCTGGGCGTGCGCTCCGAGGGTCCAATCACCGAGCCCGGCGATCTGCGTGCAGCGCTGCAGCGAGCGCTCGATGTCGTCGATCGCGGAGAGCCGGCGTTCATCGATGTCATCAGTCAGCCGCGCTGAGGGTTTGAACGTATGAAAATCATGCCTCGAGGCCTGCTCGTAGTTATGGGTTTGCTGACGATCCCGGCGCTGCTCGTGGCGCAGGAGTCGACCGACTCCGGTAGCAGAGGCCGAGAGCTCTTCGAGACGTACCAGTGCTGGCAATGCCATGGCTTCGAAGGGCAGGGCGGTGCGGCGCTACGAGTCGCGCCGATGGTCTATCCCTTCGAGGCCTTCATGCAGCTGGTACGTCACACCAATGTCATGCCGGCCTACTCGCCGAACGCGCTCAGCGACGAAAACCTGCGCCTTATCTGGGATTACCTTCGATCCCGGCCGGAACCTCCGGCCGTCGAGGATATTCCGGCACTGCGCGATCGCTAGCCATCGCGCATCGGGCTCCGCGTACGCGCGCCGAGGATGAGCGTCTCCGCGACAGCCAAGCGCGCTGCGCTTGCTGAGTCTCTCGCCGGCCCCGAGCTCGTCATCGCGCCGGGCGTCTACGACATGATCTCCGCGAAGCTCGCTGACCGGCTCGGCTTCGCGGCGTTGTACTTGACCGGTTACGGTATCGCAGCGTCGCATCTCGGGGTGCCGGACGCCGGCCTGGCCAGCTACGCGGACGTTCTCGAGCGGGTCCGCGTCATCGCGGGCGGCACCGCCACGCCGCTGATTTGCGATGCCGATACTGGCTTTGGCGGCCTGCTCAACGTGCACCATACCGTTCGCGGCTTGGA